>NZ_JBMGQR010000028.1:0-48575 GCF_049059935.1 Solicola agrisoli
GGCCGTCAGGCCGCCCATGCCGAGGCCCTGGACGACGCGCGCGCCGAGCAGCTCGGGCACGTTGCGCGAGAAGCCGGCCACGACCGAGCCCACGACGAACACGACGATCGCCGTCTGGACGAGCGCCTTCTTGTTGAACAGGTCGGACATCTTGGCCCAGATGGGCGTCGACACCGTCATGGCGAGCAGCGACGCGGTGATCACCCACGTGTACTGGGTCTGGCTGCCCTCGAGGTCGCTGATGATGGTCGGCAGCGCGTTGCTGACGATCGTCGAGGACAAGATGCCCGTGAACAGCGCCGCGAGGAGGCCGACCAGGACCTCCAGGATCTGCCGGTGCGACATCTCCGGCTCTGCGGTCGACACCGGCGGCGGTGCCGTGGTGGTGGTGCTCATCGTGTTCCTTCCGTGGCGCCCGGGGGCGCAGGTCGTGCGTGGTTCGTGGGACGCGGCGCTCAGACGAGCGCGGGCGTCGGGGGTTCTGCGGCGTGGGCGTCGGTGCCCTCGGCGAGGCGGTCGGCGAGGTGTCCGACGAGGCGGGCGGCGCCGTCGAGGTGCTCGGCGTCCCAGTCCTGCAGGATCTCGGCGAGGCGGTCGTTGTAGTACGCCGTCATCGCGTCGAGGCTGCGGGCGCCCGCGGAGGTCAGGGAGACCAGGCCGGCGCGGGCGTCGGCGGGGTCGGCCCGCCGGGCGACGAGCCCGCGCTCCTCCAGGCTGGTCAGCTGGCGGCTGATCACCGAGGCGCTGAGCCCGAAGCCGCAGGCGATGTCGCCGGTGCGGGCCTCGCCGTGGCGCTCGATCCAGCGCAGCACGCCGACCTCGGTGCGCCCGAGCTCGACGCCGGCGGCGTCGGTGCGGAAGCGTCCGGACTTCAGGGCCCGGGTCAGGCGCATCAGCGCCTCGAGCAGGTGCTCGGTCGACCTCTCCTGCTGCTCCACGTCACGTCTCCGTCCACTTGGTTGCTGAACACAACGATAGAAGCGTTGTGTTCAACACGCAACCAATACTGCGGTGAGACGGTTCACACCGCACGCCGGGAGGCGGCGGGAGGACTCAGACGTCGAGGGTGTCGACCCCGAGGGTGTCGATCACCGGCGACGGCAGCGGGACGGGGCCCGCCGAGCGCGACAGCTTGGCGTCGGAGTGGGCCCCGCAGCCGTGGTCGAGCGCGACGACGCGGCCGTCGTCGTTGGCCATGCCGTTGGCGCAGACGCCGAACTCCAGGCCGAGCGGGCCGGCGAGGCGGACGGTGAAGCCGCAGTCCGAGCACCGGCCGGGACTCTGCTGGGCCAGCGGGACGTCGGGGCCCTGCTCACCGTCGTGCCAGCGCTGGGCGGCGAGGTCGCGTCCCTCGAGCGACAGCACCCACGCCCGTCCCATGCCGACCTCGTCGGCGACGGAGCGGACGGCCGAGGTGTCGACGAGCGGCTCGGTGGCCGGGTCGCCCGCCGTGAAGCCGGGCACCAGGCGCAGGTCGTCGGCCTCGGGGGGCAGCAGGTCGCCGGGGCTGAGGTCGCCCGGGCGCACGCGCTCCTTGTAGGGGGTCCAGGACGGGGCGACGATCGCCTCGTCGCCGGGGAGCAGCACGATCTCGCAGACGGTGACGGTGCGCTGGCGCGAGGCGCGCGCGACGGTGACCGACCACGTCCAGCCGCGGTACCCGGCCTGGGTGGACGCGAACACGTGGGTGACGAGGCGCTCGCCCTCGCGGCGGATGGCCAGGTGGTCGCCCACGACGTCCGCACCGACCTCGTCGACGAGGTGCTGGCGCGCGATCGGGGCGGCGTCGGCGCACGCGGCGTCGACGCGCGGGTCGCGCGTGGGGGTGGTCGGGTCGGCCATGACGCGATTGTCGCGCACCGCGCCAAGCAGGCGCCACCGGGGCGCGTCACGCCGGATCGGTCGTCGGTGCGGCAGGATGTGCCCGTGGACGAGCAGCCCCCTCCCCCGCGCTCGGACGGGCCCTCGGACCCGCCCGGACGCGCGAGCCGCGCCGTCCGCGCCGGAGGTCGGGCGGCCCGGTCGGTGGGACGCGCGTCCACCGGCACCGTGCGCCAGGCACGTCGCTTCACGCAGGCCAAGGGCGCGGGCGAGAGCGGCCTGTCGCGGCTGCTCGAGATGCACGCGTTCAACACCGCAGGAGACGCCGCCGTCGCGGTGTCGCTGGCCGGCACCCTGTTCTTCACCGTCCCCACCGGCGAGGCCCGCGGCCAGGTCGCGCAGTTCCTGCTGCTGACGATGCTGCCGTTCGCGATCGTCGCCCCCGTGATCGGGCCGTTCCTCGACCGGTTCCGTCGCGGGCGTCGATGGTCGATCGGCACCACGATGGCCGTCCGCGCGTTCTGCTGCTGGGTGATGTCGACCGCCGTGCAGGACGGCTCGTACGCCCTGTTCCCCGCCGCGCTCGGCTGCCTGGTGGCGTCCAAGGCCTACGGCGTGACGCGGGCCGCCGCGGTGCCGCGCGTGCTGCCGCGGTCGTTCACGCTCGTCAAGGCCAACTCCCGGATCTCGCTGACGGGCACCATCGGCGCGGCGGTGTCGGCACCGCTCGCCGTGGGCGCCGCGGCGATCGGCGCCGAGTGGGCGCTGCGGTACGCGTTCGTCCTGTTCGTGGTCGCGACGGTGCTCGCGGTGCTGCTGCCGTCGCGCGTCGACTCCTCGGCGGGCGAGGAGCCGGTGGCGATGTCGTCCCTGCGCGGCGACAGCGACACCCGGCGCCGCCTCGGCATCACGTTCGCCGTCGTGCACGGCCTGCGCTGCAACACCGGGCTGAGGTTCCTGTCGGGCTTCCTCACCATGTTCATGGCGTTCGTCCTGCGCGAGTCGCCGTTCCCCGGGTGGCAGCCCACGGTGCTGATGGGGCTGGTGATCGGCGCGGCCGGCGTCGGCAACACCGCCGGCGTGCTGCTCGGGTCGGTGATGAAGTCACGCCGGCCCGAGACCACCGTGCTCGTGGTGCTGGCCGTCGACGCCGCCCTCGTCACCTTGGCGGCGGTGGTGTGGGCGCTGCCCACGGCCGTCCTGCTCGGCCTGACGGTGGGCGTCTGCCAGTCGCTGGGCAAGCTCAGCCTCGACGCCCTGATCCAGCGCGACGTCCCCGAGGCCGTGCGCACCAGCGTCTTCGCCCGCTCCGAGACGCTGCTGCAGCTGGCCTGGGTGGTGGGCGGGTTCCTCGGCCTCGGCATCGGCCTGCAGACCCCGCAGCTCGGCCTCGGGGTCACCGCCGTGATCCTCGTCGTCTGGTTCGGCCTCGTCGCCAAGGGCTCGCTCGGGCGCATCGACGCCGACGCCCCGCGGCGCGTCAGCTAGCCGTCCTGCCCTCCCCCGCGTGCGCGGGGCGGTGGGTCAGGCCTCGAGCTCGTCGGCGAGGGCGCGCAGGAGCGCGGCCGTCGGCTTGGCGGTCTTGGTGTCGGGGTGCCGGCCGTGGCGGTAGCCCTCGCCGAGGCCGTCGAGCAGGCCGATCAGGTCCTCGACGATGACGACCATGTCCTCGGGGGCCTTGCGGCGGGCCTTGGCCTGGGTGCGCGAGACCGACGGGGCGCGCTCGAGCAGCCGCACCTGGAGGGCCTGGTCGCCGCGGCGACCCTGCGCGATGCCGAACTCGACGCGCGTGCCGTTCTTCAGCGTGGTGACGCCCTCGGGCAGGGCGTCGGAGCGGACGTAGACGTCACCGCCGTCGTCCTGCGACAGGAAGCCGAAGCCCTTGTCGCCGTCGTACCACTTGACCTTTCCGGTAGGCACCGCTGACCCTCGTCTCCGCTCGTCGTCCCGGCGCCACGTCGGCGCCGACCCTCACCCTATCGACTCCAGGAGCTCGGGGAGGTCGAGGAGGGAGTGCAGGACGACGTCCGCGCCTGCGCGCTGCAGCTCGACCCCGCTGCAGGGCCCGGTGGTGACGCCCACCGCCGTGACCCCGGCGGCCAGCGCCGCCTCGACGTCGTGCACGTGGTCACCGACGTAGGCCGTGGCACGCTCCCCGCGCAGCGCGACGGCCTTGCCCTCGCGCCACAGTCGCCCGTGGACGGCGTCGAGCTCGAGCCCGAGGTGGTCCAGGTGCCGCCGGGCGGCCGGCGCGTTCTTCGCGGTGACCAGCACCGTGCGTCCCCCGAGCGCGCGGACGGCGGCGAGCGCCTCGTGCGCGCCGGGCATCGTGCCCACCGCCTCGACGGCCAGCTCGGGGTACAGCTCGCGGTAGCGGTCGGCCAGCGCGGGCACCTCGTCGGCCGGGAACCAGTGCGCCAGCTCGGACTCCACCGGCGGCCCGAGCCGCGAGGTCACCAGGTCGACGTCGATCGCCACCCCGGTCTCGGACGCGAGCCGCTCGTACACGGCGCCGATCCCGGGGCGGGAGTCGATCAGGGTCATGTCGAGGTCGAAGCCGACCACCAGGGGCGCTGCCACGCCCCCGACCCTAGACGCGGCTCACGGGCGCTTGGCGCGCTCCTCCTCGCGGTCGCGCTGCGTGCGCCGGACGGCGAGCAGCTCGGCCAGACGGACGCGCGCCGCGCGCCGCCGTCGGACGGACAGGTCTGCATGGCTCATCGAGGCCCCCCGCGATGACTCGGTGTGGGTTCGACCCTAGGACGTGCCCGGGTCAGGTTCGGTTGCATCGGCTGGCGGGTCGTCATGCCGTCCTCCGGACGAGCACGACGCGGCTGCGGACGGCGAGGCCGGACACCAGCGCCGCGAGCGCCGGCACCCCGAGCGCCACGAGGGCGAGGAGCGGCCAGGGCACCACGTGCACGGTCGTCCCGACGTCGCCCGTGCCGTACCCCTGGGTGAGCGACGTGGCCGCCACCCAGCCCGGCACGATCCCGAGCACCACGCCCAGTGCCGCACCGACCGTGCCGACGACGAGCGCCTGCGCGGCGGCCACCGCCCGGCGGGTGCGCGGCGCGGCGCCCACGGCCGACAGCGTCGCGAGGTCGGGCCTGGCGTCGCTCAGGGCGAGCCCGGTCGCGGTCAGCGTCCCGATGAGGACGAGCAGACCGCCCGCGACGCCCAGGCTGAGGAACTGCAGCGTGTAGGTCTCGGTGAACCCGCGCTCGACCAGCATCGACTCCGAGACCGGGTCGCCGTCCACCTCCAGCGCGCCCAGCGCCCGCACGTCGGCCGCCGACAGGGGGCCGTCGCGGACGTCGGTGACGACCGACTGCGGCACGGCGGTGATGCCGAGCGACGCCGCCTCGGCGCGGGACACGACGCCCGTCGCCACGACCGGCCGGTGCCCGCGCGGCACGTCGACGACGGCCGTGAGGTCCGCCCCGGCCGCGGGCGCGACCACCCGGCGCTGGGTGGCCCGCGAGCCGTCGCCGCGGTAGACGTCGGCGACCAGCGTCACCTGGTCCTCGCCCCCGAGCGAGCCGCGGGGCACGAGCACGCGTCCGGCCTCCAGCGCGTCCGTCGACGTGGCGTCGAGGCGCACGCCCATGGCGGCGAGGTCGTCGGCGTCGGCCACCAGCACTCCCCGGTCGCCTCCGCTGCCCGCCGCGTCGTCGCCGTAGAGGTAGGTGCACTCGGCCTCTCCACGGCAGGCACCGCGGGCGACGCTCCACGTGGTCTCGGTGGTCTCGTCGTACCGGGACGCGGGCGTCACCGCGACCAGCCGGCGCCCGGGCAGCGCCCGGCCGGCCTCGGCGACCAGCGGCCCGCTCGCGACGTCCCCGTCGGACAGGCTGATCTCCGCCTGGCCCGACGGCAGGCTGTAGACGTAGTCGCGCTCGTTCTGGGCGAAGTCGCTCGCCGACCCGATGGCCAGCGCGGTGATGCCCGCGACCACCGCCATCACGGCGGCGACGGCCGGTGCGCTGCGGGCGCGCTGGCGCGTCGCGTCGCGGACGGCGATGCGCAGCGCGAGGGGCAGTCGTGGGGCGAGGCGTCCGACGGCGCCGATCGCCAGCGGGACGAGGAACACCGCGCCCACGACGAGGACGACGGTGCCGAGCGCGACGGTGATGCCCCGGTCGCCGGCGAGTGCGGGGCCCGCGACCACCAGGCTGAGGCCGACGACCACCATCGCCACGCCGAGCACCGGCCATCCCGGCGCGGGGCGCGGGTCGTCGGGGCGCTCGGTGAGGGCGGCGACGAGGTCGCGCCGAGCAGCCTGCCGTGCGGGCACGACGGCGGCGACGAGGGCGGCCACGACGCCGAGGACGACGGCGAGGGTCGCCCACCCCCACGGGACGTCGAACGGACCGCGGACGGTGTCGACGAAGCGGTACGCGACGGTGAAGGCGAGCGGGGTCAGGGCGACGCCGAGCACCGCACCGAGCACCGCGGCCACGCCACCCAGCACGAGCGCGCCGGCGAGGACGACGCGGCGCAGGTCGGCCGGCGATCCGCCGCCGGCGGCGACGAGGGCGAGCTGGCGACGCTGGTTGCGGGCGCCCACGGCGAAGGCGGGTCCGGCGAGCAGGGCCACCTCGATCACGATGCAGGCCACCACGAGCCCGTTCACCGTGTCCTGGGCACTGCTGCTGTACCCGTCCGAGGGGTCGGCGACGCCCGACGGCGGGTCGAGCACGACCGCGCGCGAGGTGACGACGTACCCGTCCTGGTTGAGCGACTGCACGTCCGCCCAGGTGACCGGGGCGGACCGGCCGACGAGCAACCCCTGCTGGACCGGGATCCCGGGGTCGGCGGGCACGGTGATCGCGTCGAAGGTCGGCTCGGTGACCACCACGCCCGCCTCCGGCACGTACCGGGGTCCGGTGACGCCCACCCCGACGACCCTCAGCTCGCGGTCGCGCACGGTGAGCGTCGAGCCCGGCTCGTGGCCGGCGCGCGCGATCGCGGGCGAGACGACGACCTCGTCGTCGGCCCGGGGCAGGCGGCCGCTGTCGAGCTCCACCATGCCGCGCGTCAACGGGTCGGCCAGGTCGGTGGCGAGCACCTGGACGTAGGTCGTGCCGCCGTCGCGGCCGGCCCCAACGATCTCGGAGTCACCCACGTGGACCGGCACGACGTCGGCGTCGAGCCTGCGGCCGAGGTCGGCCGCGGACTGCTGGGCCGTCCGGTCCTGCTGGTCGCTCGCGATCGCGGCGTCGCGACCGTCGGGGCCCTGCGAGACCGGTCGCACCGACCCGTTCGTGCTGACGTAGGCCTGCGACGCGCCCACCGTGAGGGGGAGCGCCTCGCGGGCGTCGACGTCGATGGTGCTCGCGACGGTGGCGAGCCCGACGGCGAGCATCACCGGCAGCCCGACCATCAGGACGACGAGCAGGCTGCGGGCCTTGTGGCGCAACGCGTCGCGCCGGGCGATCCGCAGCGCGGCGCCCCAGCGGCTACGCATCGTCGCCCCCGGCGAGCTCGGCGGCCAGCACCTCGTCGGTGAACACCGGCTCGACGACGTCGCCGGACTCGTCCACGATCGCGCCGTCGCGCAGGAAGACCACCCGGTCGGCCCACGCCGCGTGCCGCGGCTCGTGCGTGACGAGGAGTCCGGCGGCGCCGGCGTCGATGCGGGAGCGGAGGACGCCGAGGACGACGTCGCCCGTGGCGGTGTCGAGGGCGCCGGTGGGCTCGTCGGCGAGCAGGATGCGGCGGGGCCCGACGAGGGACCGCGCGATCGCGACCCGTTGCTGCTGGCCGCCCGACATGTCGTCGGGGAAGCGGTCGGCGAGCGCCTCGATGCCGACGCCCTCCAGCGCCTCGACGGCCTGACGGCGGGCGTCGCGGGCGCGGACGCCGTCCAGCTCGAGCGGCAGGGCGACGTTCTCGACGGCGGTGAGCGAGGGCACCAGATTGAGGTCCTGGAAGACGTAGCCGACGTGTCGGCGTCGCATCGCCGCCCGCTCGCGGGCGTTGGCCCGGGCCAGCGAGCGGCCCTCGATGACGACGTCACCGGAGGTCGGCACGTCGAGCCCGCCGGCGAGCGCCAGCAGGCTGGACTTGCCCGACCCCGACGGCCCCATGACCGCGACCAGCTCACCGGCGTGGACGCTCAGGCTGACGCCGGCGAGCGCCCTGACCTCGGAGGCGCCGCTGCCGTGGACGTGGGTGACGTGGGCGATCTCGAGCACGACCTCGCTCATCGGGACTCCTTCGACGCGACGGGCAGCGGGTGGACGGTGAGCAGGGCGTCGACGTGGTCGAGCCAGCGGACCTCGGCCTCGGCGGCGAACAGGAGCCGGTCGAGGACCAGCTGCCAGGCCCGGTCGCCCTCGGCGGACGCCTTGCGCTTGAGCCGGTTGAGCCCCTGCAGGTGCGACAGCGTGCTGCGTCGCTGCGCCTGCAGGAGACCGGCGGCGTTGACGCCCGGCAGCGTCACGGCCAGGGCGATCTTGATGGCGAGCTCGTCGCGCGGGTCGCTCGCGTGGTCGATCGGGTCGGCCCACCAGCGGTCGACCTCGGCGTGCCCGGCCTCGGTGATCTCGTAGAGGATGCGGCCCTCGTCGTCGGCTCCCCCGCCGCCGACGACAAGGCCGTCCCGCTCGAGCCGCGACAGCGTCGTGTAGACCTGCCCGACGTTCAGCGGCCAGGTGCCCCCCGTCGCCTGCTCGAACTGCGAGCGCAGGCGGGCGCCGTACATCGGCTCCTTCGCCAGCAGCGCGAGTAGCCCGCGCCTGACTGCTTGTGCCGACATCGGCGTCCCCCTGCATACTCGGTATTCATCCTGCTGGAGGCAGGTATACCGGGTATGAGGGTGGGTGGCAAGCACCTCCCTCACCGCTTCTGCCGCAGGTGCTGCTCGCGCGACGAAGAGCGCGCCTACGGACGAGGCGCGCGGTCGCTGCTCGTCGCAGCCGGCCTCGGATCTCGAGGGGTGGACGGCCGGTGCACGGACCGTGGCACATGGTCGCCGACCGTGGTGGCTTCACCGTGGTTCGCACCTCTTTGCCGTGGTCGGTGTGACTGCTGGTGACCGTGGTGGCTGACCGTCCACCCACCGAGACGCACCCGGCCACGGTGGGCCGGACACGCCCAGCCGTCCGTCGGTGCCTGTCGGCGAGCACCCCGACGGCGCCGCACGCGCGACGCGTCAGGCCGGCACGACCACCGCCGTCCGCACCACCGCCCCGTCCACCTCCCACCGCCCGGCCCAGACCACCCCCGGACCACCACCGGGAGAGGTCACCCGCGCCGTGAACGACCCGTCGGCCGCGAGGTCCACGTCGGCGTGATCGAACTCGATCCAGGTGCCGCGGAGGGGGTGCCAGGCCTTGAACACGCTCTCCTTCGCGCTGAAGAGGACGAGGGCCGCGGTGTCGTCGTCGAGGCCGGACGACGCGAGCCGTGCACGCTCGTCGGCGCTGCGGACGAGCGCGGCCACCTCGGGCGGCAGCACCCGCAGCGGCTCGACGTCGATGCCGAGGGCGGCGACGTCCGTCGCGTGGGCGACCGCCGCGGCGACCTCGCCGGCGCCGTGGGTGATCGAGCCCACCACGCCCGCCGGCCAGACCGGTCCGCGCCGCTCCCCTACCGCCACCGGCCCGCCCGGGATGCCGAGGGCGGCCAGCGCCTCGTGGGCGCACCCGCGTCCGGCGACGAAGTCGCGCACCCGTGACGGCACCGCGCGGGCCACGGGGGCTCGCTCCACGTCGCTCACCAGCGCGTCCCAGCGCGGGTCGTCGACGGCGCCGGCGCGCAGCACGACCACGTCCGGGAGCAGGTCGGCGAGGCTCATGGTCCCGCGGACCGGTCAGGCGTCGCGGCTGAGCCGCAGCGTGGGCTCGGGGTCGTCGGGGTCGCGACGCTCCGGGCCCTCGGTGGCGTCGGGCAGGGCCACCAGGTGGGGGACGTCGGTCGTCCGCTCGCCGTCGCCCTCGACGTCGGCGGGGTCGGCCTTCGTCTCGTCCGGGCGCGGGTCGAAGGTGATGCTGATCGACTCGAAGCCCTTGTGGCGCTGGGCCTTGGCGTACTCGGCGTAGGCGCGGCGGTCGGCGTCGGTGAGGTCGACGTTGTCGGTGAACGGCGTCAGCAGCGCCCGCGGGTACAGCTTCTTGGCCAGCACGACGTTGACCTCGATGCCGAAGATCGCCATCAACGACGCGATGTAGATGACGCCGACGAGACCGAGCACCAGGCCGAAAGTCTGGTTCATCGACGACGTCTCGACGAGCACCCGGTTGACGTAGATCGCACCGATCACCTGCAGCCCCTGCCACAGGACGGCCACCACGACCGCGCCCGGCAGCGCCCGCCAGAAGCTGTGGTCTCGCGCGGCCGCGAGCCGGAAGAGCATCGCGAACACCACCGCGACCAGCAACGTGGTGACGCCGGTGATGATCCACTGCAGCGTGGCGTCGATGCGGGCACCGAACACCTGCGCGTTGCTGCCGGCGACCGACACGGCGCTGACGAGGAGCACCGCGATGCCGGCGGTGATGAGCAGCAGCAGGCTGCGCGCCCGTCCGAGGAACGGGTTGGGGCGGCTGTTGCGCGGCACCGCCCAGGCGATGTTCATCGCGTTCTGGCTGGCCTGGCCGAGGCCGAGCGCACCGTAGAGCGCGACGATCGAGCCCAGGACCACCGCGCCGAGGCTGCCCTGCAGGCCCTCGGGACGTCCGAGCTGGTCGCCGATGATCGGGAACTGGCTCAGCGCGGAGTTGAGGATCGTCTCCTGCAGCCCCGGTCTGCCCTGCAGCAGGAAGCCCAGGATCGACGACCCGAGCAGCAGCAGCGGGAAGATCGCGATGAACGCGTAGTAGGTGACGATGGCGGCCAGGTAGTTGCCCTGGTCGTCGAAGAACTTGTAGAACACCGACAGGGGCATGCCCACGACGGGATGACGCCGCTGGAAGCGGTCGACCCCGTCGATGACCTTGCCCACCGTCCAACGGTACCGCTGGACCCGTCCGGCCGGACGGTCCGACGCAGGTTCAGGCCGTGGGGCCCGACGCCCGCAGCCCGAGGACGCGCGCCGACTCCTCGCGCATCTGCACCTTGCGGACCTTGCCGGTGACCGTCATCGGGAACTCCTCGACGACCATCACGTAGCGCGGCACCTTGTGGCGCGCGAGCCGTCCGTCGCAGAACGCCTTGACCGCGTCGGCGTCGAGCGGGGTGGCGCCCTCGCGCATCCGGACCCACGCGCAGAGCTCCTCGCCGTAGCGCTCGTCGGGCACCCCGACCACCTGCACGTCGGCGATGTCGGGGTGGGTGTAGAGGAACTCCTCGATCTCGCGCGGGTAGAGGTTCTCGCCCCCACGGATGACGAGGTCCTTGATGCGGCCGACGATGTTGGTGTAGCCGTCGCTCCTCATCTCGGCGAGGTCGCCGGTGTGCATCCACCGCGCGCGGTCGATGGCCTCGTCGGTCTTCTCCTCGTCGGCCCAGTAGCCGAGCATCACCGAGTAGCCGCGGGTGCACAGCTCGCCCGGCGTTCCGCGCGGGACCGTCAGCCCGGTGAGCGGGTCGATGATCTTGACCTCCAGGAACGGGTGGACGCGGCCCACCGTGGACGTGCGGCGCTCGACGTCGTCGTCCGGACGGGTCTGCAACGACACCGGCGACGTCTCGGTCATGCCGTACGCGATCGAGACCTCCTCCATGTGCATCTCGCTGATGCACCGCTTCATCACCTCGACCGGGCACGGCGAGCCGGCCATGATGCCGGTGCGCAGCGTCGACAGGTCGTAGTCGGCGAAGTCCGGCAGGTTCTGCTCGGCGATGAACATGGTGGGCACGCCGTACAGCGCGGTGCACCGCTCGTCCTGGACGGCCCGCAGCGTCGCCGCGGGGTCGAACGCGGGCGCCGGGATCACCATCGCGGCGCCGTGGCTGGTGCAGCCGAGGTTGGCCATCACCATGCCGAAGCAGTGGTAGAAGGGCACCGGGATGCACAGCCGGTCCTCGTGGGTGAAGCCGATCGTCTCGGTGGTGAAGTACCCGTTGTTGAGCAGGTTGTGGTGGCTGAGCGTCGCGCCCTTGGGGTAGCCGGTGGTGCCCGAGGTGTACTGGATGTTGATCGGGTCGTCGGGGCTGAGCGCGGCCATCGCGGTGGCGACCGCGTCGGCCGGCTGCCGCTCCCCCGACGAGAGCAGCGCGTCCCACGACTCGTCGTCGAGGTAGACCACCTGCGTGAGCTCGGGGCAGTCGCCACGGACCTCCTCGACCATCTGCCGGTACTCGCTCGTGCGGAAGGTCGTGGCGCTGACGAGCATGCGCATGCCCGACTGCCGGATCGCGTAGCCCAGCTCGTGGGTGCGGTAGGCCGGGTTGACGTTCACCAGGACGACGCCGATCTTCGCGGTGGCGTACTGCACGAGCGTCCACTCGGCGCGGTTCGGGGCCCAGATCCCGACCCGGTCGCCCTTGCCGACGCCGGCCGCGAGCAGGCCGCGCGCGACGCGGTCGACGTCGGCGTCCAGCTCGGCGTACGTCCAGCGGCGACCGGTCTCGACCTCCACGAGCGCCTCGCGGTCGCCGTGCGCGGCCACCGTCCGCTCGAGGTTCTGGCCGATCGTGTCGCCCAGCAGGGGGACGTCGGCGGGCCCGGCGGCGTAGGAGGGCAGGACGGACGTGGGTGTGACCTGGGTCATGCGCGGAGTCTAGGCACGCGCGCGTCGACCGGCCAGGGCCCGGGACGGGCATGTTGACTATGGTTCGGCCATGACTCTGGACGACCTGCGTGGCACCCGCCAGGTGACGTTCTCCTCCGGCGGGTGGGGCGTGACGGCTACCGACCCGCTGCCCACCCGGTACGACCTCAAGGAGCTGCCCGACGGCTACTCGCTGCGGGCGCCCGGGCGCACCGAGGTCGCCCAGTTCCACCGCACGGACTTCGAGCAGCCCTTCGGCGACCACTGGTCGGTGTGGACGCCCGACCACGTCCACCTCGGCGACGTGCAGCGCGCCGGGCCGCGCGACACGTTCGCCCTGTTCTCACCGGCCGGCGAGCCGATGGCCTGGTGCGGGCCGCAGGCCTCGCTCGAGCAGCTGCGCACCCCGCTGCCCGACGCCGAGGGCACCGTGGGCACCGCCGTCTGGTCGTTGCTGCGCCTGGAGCTGCGGGTCGACTTCACCCCGGGCTACCAGGGCTCCACCTACGACGACCTGACGATCGCCGACCCGCAGCTCACCGCGCTGAGCACCGCCACGCGCAAGCGCAAGCACTTCGGCCTCGGCAACGACTACAACGTCGACCTGTCCGAGCTGCCCGACTTCGTCGACAAGGCCCTCGTCCTCGCGGTCATCGCGTACGAGAGTCGCTGACGGCCGCGTCCTCGAGCACGCGGTCGTGGTCCAGCGAGCTGCCGCTCGTCTCCCTGCTGAGCAGCACCGCCGCCAGCGTGATCACCGCGGTGATCGCGATGTAGACGCCGACCGCCGACGTGTTCGGGTCGTCGACGTCGCCGAGCAGGCGCAGGGCGATGATCGGGGCGAGGGCGCCGGCCAGGATCGACGCGAGCTGGTAGCCGATGGACGCACCGGAGTAGCGCACGCTGGTGCCGAACAGCTCGGAGAAGAAGGCCGCCTGCGGGGCGTACATGAACGAGTGCAGGAGCAGCCCGAGCAGGACCGCGCCGGTGATGACCAGCGCCGAGCCGCTCTCGAGCAGGTCGAAGAAGAAGAACGTGTAGACGCCCACCCCGACCGCTCCCACCAGGTAGAACGGCTTGCGGCCGAACCGGTCGGACGCGAGCCCCACCAGCGGCACGAAGGCCAGCTGGAAGGCCGAGCCGATCAGCAGCGCCTGGGTGCCGACCTTGCCCTCGTAGCCCGCGTACTGGGTGAGGTAGGTCAGCGAGATGACGGTGAAGATGTAGTAGCTGGTGTTCTCGGCCAGGCGCATGCCCATCGCGAGCAGAATCTCGCGCGGGTAGTGCCTGACCACCTCGAGCAGCGGCATCTGGCGCTCGGCGCCCTGCTGGGCGAGCGCCTCGCGGGCCTGGGCGAACACCGGCGACTCCTCGACGCTGAGACGCACCCACAGGCCGATCAGCACGAGCACGCCGCTGAGCACGAACGCGATGCGCCAGCCCCACGACTGGAAGTCCTCGGGCGACTGCACGGTCTGCAGGACCCACAGCACCGCTGCGGCGAGCAGGTTGCCCGACGCGACGCCGGCCTGCACCCACGACGTCCAGAAGCCGCGGTGGCCCGCGTCGCCGTGCTCGGCGGCCATCAGCACCGCGCCGCCCCACTCCCCGCCCACGGCGAAGCCCTGGAACAGGCGGCAGAGCACGAGCAGCACCGGGGCGAGCACGCCCACCTGGCCGTAGGTGGGCAGCAGGCCGATGGCGACGGTGGCGCCGCCCATCAGCAGCAGCGACAGCACAAGCATCTGCTTTCGCCCGACGCGGTCGCCGAAGTGGCCGAACACGATGCCACCGAGCGGACGGGCCACGAACCCGATCGCGTAGACCATGAAGGCGTAGAGCGTGCCGGTCGTGCCGCCGAGCTCGCCGAAGAAGACGTCGCCGAACACGAGCGCGGCGGCCGAGCCGAACAGGAAGAAGTCGTACCACTCGACGGTGGTGCCGACCATCGAGGCGCTGACGACCTTGACGATGCCGGTGCGCGGAGGCGGGGTGCTGCTGTCGTTCGCGGTGGTGCTCATCGGTGCTCCTAGCTGGCGGTCCATCCGCCGGTCATGTCGTGGGTCGCGCCCGTGATCGAGTCGGTGCCGGGGCCGCAGAGGAAGCCGACGAGGCGGGCCACCTCGTCGGGCTCCACCAGGCGCTTGACGGCGCTGCGGGCCAGCAGGACGTCGGCGACGACCTGGTCCTCGTCGATGCCGTGGGCACGGGCCTGGTCGGCCACCTGCCCCTCGACGAGCGGCGTGCGGACGTAGCCCGGCGCGACGGTGTTGGAGGTGATCCCGTGCGGCGCGCCCTCCAGCGCGAGCGACTTGGAGAAGCCCTCCAGCCCGTGCTTGGCGGTGACGTACGCGATCTTGTACGGCGACGCGCGGTGACCGTGGACGCTCGAGACGTGCACGAACCGGCCCCACCCGCGCTCGCGCATGCCGGGCAGCACCGCCTGCGCGATCGCGAACGGCGCCCGCAGCATCAGGGTGAGGATCTGCTCGAAGGTCTCGGCGGGGAACTCCTCGACCGGCGCCACGTGCTGGAAACCCGCGTTGTTCACCACGACGTCGGCCTCGAGACCGAGGTCCGCGATCGAGGCGGGGTCGAGCAGGTCGACACGGGCCGTGAGGGCCCCGGTGTCGGCGGCCAGCGCGGCGAGCCCGTCGGCATCGCGGTCGAGCCCGAGCACGTCGTCGCCGAGCGCCACGAAGTGCTCGACGCAGGCGCGGCCGATGCCGCTCGCGGCGCCGGTGACGACCACGCGACGCGTCTCGGGAGGAGTCACGCACGTCACACTAGGGCGGCACCATCGCCCCGGCGACGTGCTCGTCCCACACCTCAGGCGCCGTCCGATGTGCCCATCCGCCACACCCGCAGGGCGAGCTGGACGTCGAGCAGGGCGGCCGGGTCGCGCCACCCGGGCCCGATCAGCGACGCGACCCGGTCGAGCCGTTGGGTGACCGTGTTGGTGTGGACGTGCAGGAGGCGGGCCGCCCCGGCGGCGCTGCCCGACGCGGCGCACCACGCCTCGACGGTGCCGACGAGGTCGGTGCCGCGCTCGGCGTCCCAGGCGAGCAGCGGGCCGAGGGTGGTCTCGACGAAGCCGGCGACGTCGCCGCGGGACGTCTGGCCGAGCAGCAGCCGCGCGAACCCCAGGCCGGCCGGGTCGGCCACCTCGCCGTCGCGTCCCAGGGCGACCAGCGCGCGGGCCGTCGAGCGTCCCTCGACGAGTGCGGCGGCCGTGTCCGTCACGGCGTCGGCCAGGGCGACCGCGCCGACCGTCGCGGCGACGTCGTCCTCGGCCAGGACGTCGTGGAGGCTCCTCCCGGCGGCCACGGCGTCGTCGCCGGGGACCAGCGCGACGAGGTCGGCCTCGCGCACGGTCACCAGGCCCTGGCGCGCCCGGGCCCAGCCGTCGAGGCGGCGGCGCGCACGACCGCGGTCGCCCTGCGCCAGCACCGCGACGAGCAGCGAGTGCGGACCGTCCGGGTCGACGTGCTCGCGGCGGAGCCGGCTCCGGGCGCGCTCGACGTCGTCGGGGCCGTCGAGCAGCTCGTCGAGGAGGTCCTCGCGGGCCCGCCCGTCGGCGACGGCGACCGTCCGCTCGAACGAGAGCACCACCGCCAGGCCGAGCGCCGCGCGGTCGAGGGTGCGTCGCTCGGCGTCCGCGAGGGCGCCGGAGCCCAGCACCACGAGGGAGCCGAGGTGCTCGCCGCCGGCGGCCGCGGCGGCCACGTACGCGCGGTGGTCGCCGAGGGGCACCGACCGGCCCGCGGCCACCGACGCCTCGACGACGGGGCCGAGCTCGGCGGCCGACGGCAGCGCGTCCGCGTCGGTGCCGACGGCGGCGCGCACCCGTCCGTCGACGTCGAGGACGCAGACCGCGGCGTCGAGGTCCTCGGCCACCACCTCGGCCAGGCGCGCGAGGTCGCCGCCGCCGACGAGGGCGGCGGTGAGCCGGTCGTGCGCCCGGGCCGCGCGCTCCATCGCCGACGAGTGGGCGGCCAGGCGCGTCGTCGCCTCCTCGGCCTCGGAGAACAGGCGCGCGTTCTCGAGCGCGATCGCGGCGTGGGCGGCGAACGACGAGAGCAGCTCGACCTCCTCGGTGGAGAAGGGCCGGGGCGTGCGGTTGGCCGCGAGCAGGGCGCCGATGACCTCGCCCTTGACCTTCATGGGCACGCCGAGGATGGCGTGGATGCGCTCGTCGTCGACGGCGTCGTCGATGTACTCGCGGTGCGCGAACCGCTCGTCGGCGTGGTAGTCCGGCGTCGCGTACGGGACGCCGGTGCCCGCGACGAGGCCGAGCAGGCCGGTGCCGAGCGGCATCCGCAGGTTGCGGAACGACGCGCTGACGGCGCCGTCGGTGACGCGGATGCAGGTGGCGTCGTCCTCGACCAGGCCGAGGTAGCTGATGTCGGTGCCGATCAGCTGGCGCGCGCGTCCGACGATCGCCTCGAGGATCTCGCCGACGTCGCGGATCGCGGTGAGGTCGTTGGCGGTGGCGTACAGCGCGGCGAGCCGGGCCTCGCGCACGCGCAGCCGCTCGACCGTCGCGAGCAGCTGCTCGACCGACTCCTCGGCCACGGTGGCCTCAGTGCAGCCGGGCGACGGCCGCGGCGACCTCGTCGAAGACCGCGCGTCCGAGCACGGCGCCCTCGCGACGGACGGCGTCGGGGTCGACGGTGATCAGCCGGTCGAGGCGCACCTCGCTGGGGCGGCGCTCGCGGTCCCAGTCGCCCGAGCCGATGTCGAGCCAGTACCGGCCGTGACGCTCCTCGTCGGCCTGGTCGCGGTCGTGGTCCTTGCTCGTGAGCATCAGCGCGACGAGGTCGTCGTCGTCGGTCCGCGCGACCAGGAGCACCGGACGGTCCTTGCCCTGCTGCGGGTCGTCCTCGTACGGCACCCAGGTCCACACGATCTCGCCCGGGTCGGGACGGCCGTCGGGCTTGGGGTCGTACTCCAGGTGCAGGCTCATGCCCGCAGGGTAGCGACGTCGCTCAGGCGTCGCGGCGGACGAACAGCCAGCCGGCGAGGGTCAGCAGCAGCGCGACGAACACGGTGAAGACGATGCCGCCGCCCACGGGGCCGAAGGGCCGGTAGCCCAGGAACTCGAACAGCTGGTTGATCGAGGTGCGGGTGTACATCTGGCCGCCGGCGTCGAACGGCAGGAACTTGAGGATCACGGTGATGCCGCCCTGGCCCTGGGGGTCGCCCGAGGCGGCCTTGATCGCGAGCACCACCGCCCGGATGATCTGCTCGGCGAGGGTCGGGATGAGGACGAGCATCGCCACGGCGGCCGTCTGGTTGCGCACGATCGCGGCGAAGGCGACACCGGCCCACGAGAACAGCACCGTGTAGATCACGAGCGCGAGCAGCAGCCCGAACAGGAACCCGTCGATGGGCAGGTCGACGCCGAACGACAGCCCGACCACCACGGAGATCACCGCGCAGCCCACCGTCGTGAGCACCGCCACGAGCGCCACGACGAGGAGCTTGGCCAGCAGCACGCGCAGGCGTCCGTGCACGCTGGTGAGCGTGGCGCGGACCATGCCGTGCCGGTACTCGTGGCCCATCGCGAAGACGCCCACGATGCCGACGATGTACGCGGTGAACAGCGGCGGGATGCCCGTCGAGGCGCCGAACGTGACGAGCAGCGACAGCGGCTCGCGTCCTCCGGCCAGCGGGCCGAACTCGGGCAGCTGCCAGGCGACGATGCCCGACACGACGAGGGTGAACGCCCAGGTGACGCCGACGAGCCAGTAGGTGGAGCGGATCGTGGTGACGCGGAACCACTCGTAGACCAGGGCGTCCCTCATCGCAGGTGCCCCCGGAACTCCTCGTCGGCGCCGGTGGCGTCCAGGAACGCCTCCTCGAGCGTGGCCTCGACGTCGACGAGCTGGTGGACGCGCGCCGCGGCGTCGCGGGCGGCGTCGCCGACCTGGGCGGAGGTGAGGCCGCGGACGGCCCAGGTGCCGTCGGGCTGCTGCTGGGCGTGGCCGCCGAGCGAGGCGATCACCGGCCCGAGCTGCGACATGTCGGGGGTGGTGACGAGCACGTGGTTGCGCGCGCTGGTGCGGGTGAAGTCGGCGACGGCGCCGTTGGCGATCATCCGGCCGCGGCCGACGACGACGAGGTGGTCGGCGAGCACCGCCATCTCCTGCAGGAGGTGGCTGCTGACGAACACCGAGCGCCCCTCGGCGGCGAGGCTGCGCAGCAGGCCGCGGAGCCAGGTGATGCCCTGCGGGTCGAGGCCGTTGGACGGCTCGTCGAGGATCAGCGTGTGCGGGTCGCCGAGCAGCGCCGCGGCCAGGCCGAGCCGCTGGCCCATGCCGAGGCTGAACTTGCGCGGACGGCCCCGCGCGACCGACTCCAGACCGACGACCGCCAGCACCTCGTCCACGCGCGAGCGGGGGATGCGGTTGGCCGCGGCGAGCATCCGCAGGTGGTCGCGGGCGCGGCGGGTGGGGTGGAACGGGTTGGCCTCCAGCAGGGCCCCGACGTGGCGCAGTGGCTGCTCGAGCTCGTCGAACCGTCGGCCGTCGAAGGTGGTGCGCCCGTGGCCGCGGTCGAGGCCGAGCATGAGCCGCATCGTCGTGGACTTGCCCGACCCGTTCGGCCCCAGGAACCCGGTGACGGTGCCGGGACGCACGACGAACGACAGGTCGGCCACGGCGACCTTGGGGCCGTACTGCTTGCCGAGGTGCTCGGCGACGACGAGGGCCACCCCGCCAGCATGGCACGGGGTGCGCCGGCCGTCCGGTATCGCGCGGCCCCGCCACCGCGCCTCGGATACCGTGGGTCCGATGGCCACCCGCGCGAACCAGAGGGCGCCGCGCACCCTCGCCGAGGACCTGCGCGGCCGGAGCGACGACGCCCTGACCGCCCTGTTCACCGCGCGTCCCGACCTCAGCCACCCCACGCCCACCGACATGACGCAGGTCGCCTCGCGCGCCGCGTCGCGCACCTCGGTGACGTGGGCCGTCGACCGTCTCGACCTCGCCACCATCCGGGTGCTCGCCGCCGTGGCCGCCGACGACACGACGACCCCCGCCGCCGTGCGGGCCGCCGTCGACGCGCCGGCGTCGCGCGTGGACGGCTGCCTGGCGCGGCTGCTCGAGGTGGCGCTCGTCTGGGGCTCCGACGACGCGTTGCACGCGGTGCGTGAGGCGGCCGAGGTCGTGCGGGCGGTCGAGGACCCGCTGCCCGAGGCGCCGGTCGGGTCGCCGCCGGCGCTGACCCCGCGTCCGTCCGACGGTCGCCGCCTCGACGCCCTGAGCGCGGGTGCCGCGACCGAGCTGGTGCAGCGCGTCGACGCGCTCCTGGCCTCGTGGAGCGCCAACCCGCCCAGCGTCCTGCGGTCGGGCGGGCTCGGCGTGCGCGACGTGCGCGCGGCCGCGTCCCTGCTGGGCGTGAGCAGCACCGAGGTCGACTTCCTCGTCTCACTGGCCCGCACGGCCGGCCTGCTCGCCCGCGGCGACGGCGGCGGCGACGAGGCCTGGATGCCCACCACCGCCTTCGACGGCTGGCGCCAGCAGGGCGTCGGCGAGCGCTGGGCCGTGCTGGCCGAGGGCTGGCGCGACTCCCCCGGCCGCGCCGTGCGGCGGCTCGTCCTGCGCGTGCTCGCGAGCGTGCGTCCCGACGGGTTCGAGGACCCCGACGACGTGCTGCGCGCCGTCGCCTGGCACGCCCCGCGCGTCGGCGACCACCGCGAGCCCATGGCGCTGCAGGCCCTCGCCGAGGGCGCCCGTCTCGGCGTCGTCGTCGACCAGACGCTGAGCGTCCCCGGCGAGGCGCTGCTCGGCGACGGCGCGGCCCGCGCGATGGCGGCGCTGATGCCGCCGCCCGTCGACCACCTGCTGCTGCAGGCCGACCTGACGGCCGTCGCGCCCGGCCCGCTCGAGCCGGCGCTCGCCCGTCAGCTCGAGGAGGTCGCCGACACCGAGTCCACCGGCGGCGCCAGCGTCTACCGCTTCACCGACGGCTCCGTGCGACGCGCGCTCGAGCTCGGCTGGCCCGCCGCGCGTATCCACGCCTTCCTCGCCGACCACTCGCGCACCCCCGTCCCGCAGCCGCTCACCTACCTCGTGGACGACGCCGCGCGCCGCCACGGGCAGGTGCGGGTGGGCCGGTCCGCCGGCTACCTGCGCTGCGACGACCCCACCGAGCTCGACGCGATCGTCGCCGACGCGACGTCGCTGGGTCTGTCCCTCCAACGGCTGGCACCCACCGTCGCGGTGAGCGAGCTGCCCGCCGACCTCGTCCTCGAGCGCCTGCGCGGAGGCGGGCACCGGGCCGTCGGCGAGGGCTCGGACGGGTCCATCGAGAGCGCGCGGCCGCGTCCCCGCCGGGCGCGTCCGCCCGAGGTCGAGGTGCGGTCCGGTTCGGACCCCGCCGGCGTCGTCGCGGCCGTCCGCGCAGGCGACGCGGCGGCGCAGTCGCGTCCGGTCGACGCCGTGCCGGCGGCCCTGGCGCACAGCGGCTCGCTCGAGGCGGTCGCCGCGCTGCGCGAGGCGGCCGAATCGCGGGCCAGCGTGTGGCTGTCGTACATGGACCAGGCGGGCTCGGCCACCGAGCGCATCGTCGACCCCGTCCGCGTCGACGCCGGGTGGCTCACCGCCTACGACCACCGCAGCGGCCGGGTCCAGACCTTCGCCCTGCACCGCGTCGGCCGGGTCGCCCCCACCACCGCCTGACGTCCCCCACGTCCGCGATCTGAAGCCTTGTGGTCCCCATCCTGGGCAGATGAGCACCCGAAGGCTTCAGATCGCGGACGGGACGGGCAGGCGGTACTCCACCGACGCGACGCCCCACGCGTGCGCGACCTCGCGGTGCAGGCGCATGCCGACCCGCTCGGCCATGCGCCGCGACGGGACGTTGTCGGGCGTGGTGATCGCGACGACCGGACGGTCGGTGCCCGCCGCGAGCGTCGCGTCGATCGCGGCGCGCACCGCCTCGGTGGGCACGCCCGCGCCCCACACCCCGGGCGAGAAGCGCCAGTAGGTGTTGAGCAGGGCCTCGGGCTCGACGCCGGGCAGGATCGACGACGGCGCGTCGAGGCGTCGCTGGCCGGTGAAGCCGACCAGCTCGCCGTCGTGCTCGACCATCCAGTAGCCCAGGCCGTCGTCGGCCCAGTCGGCCAGGTGCGAGGCGAGGTAGGCGTCGGAGCGCTCACGGTCCATCGGGCCGTCCGGTCGGAAGCGGGCTGTGCGCGGGTCGCCCTCGATCGCGAGGACGGCGTCGGCGTCGTCGAGGCGGGGCCGTCGCAGCAGCAGCCGGGGGGTCGTGATCTCGGCGGGCATCGCCTCACCTGTAAGAGTCTCCATGGTCGGTGATCATGACACCTCAGGGCGTCCGACGTAAGGTTCAGAGGTGGACCTGACCCGCTACAGCGAGCGCGCGGCGCACCTGGTCAACGCGCGTCTGGACGACCTCGACGACCTGCGCGCGTTCCTGCGCAGCCCGCTGAGCCTCGGCGACCCGTCGGGCGACGAGCCCGGCCGCGGCTGGCTGGCCGCCCGCGCCACCC
The DNA here is from genome assembly GCF_049059935.1 of Solicola agrisoli. Lineage (NCBI taxonomy): Bacteria > Bacillati > Actinomycetota > Actinomycetes > Propionibacteriales > Nocardioidaceae > Solicola > Solicola agrisoli. The sequence goes on from NZ_JBMGQR010000028.1 coordinate 22,000, forward strand.
GTCGCGACCTCGCCGACCTGCGGGCCTTCGCCGACGACCTGCGTCCCGTCTTCGTCGCCGCCGGCGCCGGTCGTCAGCACGAGGTGGTCCGCGGGCTGAACGCCCTGCTCGAGCAGCACCCCGTCAGCCCGCGCATCGTGGGCGACGGCCCGGACAGCTGGCACCTGCACGTCGCGGGCGCGCGCCGTCCGGCCGAGCTCGTCGTGGCCGAGGCGCTCTTCGGCCTCAGCACGCTCGTCTGCGACCGCGGCACCGGACGCCTCGGCGTCTGCGCCGGCAGCGGGTGTGACCATGTCTACGTGGACACCTCCCCCAACACCTCGCGTCGCTACTGCACCGACCGGTGCGCGTCGCGGGCCAACGTCGCGGCCTTCCGGGCCCGCAAGAAGGCGAGCCTGTCGTGACCGACGGACCCCTGATCGTGCAGTCGGACAAGACCCTGCTGCTCGAGGTGGACCACGACCAGGCGGGCGCGTGCCGGCGCGCGATCGCCCCGTTCGCCGAGCTCGAGCGCTCGCCCGAGCACGTCCACACGTACCGCATCACGCCGCTCGGCCTGTGGAACGCGCGCGCCGCCGGCCACGACGCCGAGCAGGTCGTCGACGCGCTGATGGACTACTCGCGCTACCCGGTGCCGCACTCGCTGCTCGTCGACGTGGCCGAGACCATGGCGCGCTACGGGCGCCTGCGCCTGGAGCGCCACCCCGTCCACGGCCTGGTGCTCATCACGACCGACCGCGCCGTGCTCGAGGAGGTCGTCCGCAGCAAGAAGGTCGCGCCCATGCTCGGCGAGCGGATCGCCGACGACACGGTCGTCGTGCACTCCTCCGAGCGGGGGCACCTCAAGCAGCAGCTGCTCAAGGTCGGCTGGCCCGCCGAGGACCTCGCGGGCTACGTCGACGGCGAGGCCCACCCGATCTTCCTGGCCGAGGACGACTGGCACATGCGGCCGTACCAGGCCGAGGCCGTCGAGTCGTTCTGGCACGGCGGGTCCGGCGTCATCGTCCTGCCCTGCGGCGCGGGCAAGACCATCGTCGGCGCGGCCGCGATGGCGCAGGCCAAGGCCACCACGCTGATCCTGGTGACCAACACCGTCTCGGCACGGCAGTGGAAGGAGGAGCTGCTCAAGCGCACCTCCCTGACGCCCGACGAGATCGGCGAGTACTCCGGTGCCGTCAAGGAGATCCGGCCCGTCACCATCGCGACCTACCAGGTGATGACGACGCGCCGCAAGGGCGTCTACCAGCACCTCGAGCTGTTCGACGCGCGCGACTGGGGCCTGGTGGTCTACGACGAGGTGCACCTGCTCCCCGCCCCGATCTTCCGGATGACCGCCGACCTGCAGGCGCGCCGCCGGCTCGGACTCACCGCCACCCTGGTGCGCGAGGACGGGCACGAGGGCGACGTGTTCTCGCTCATCGGGCCCAAGCGCTTCGACGCGCCGTGGAAGGACATCGAGCAGCAGGGCTACATCGCCCCCGCCGACTGCGTCGAGGTGCGGGTGACGCTGAGCGAGGGCGAGCGCATCGCGTACGCCACCGCGGAGTCCGACGTCCGCTACCGCCTCGCCGCCTCCTCCCCGCGCAAGATCGCGGTGGTCGAGGAGCTGGTCAAGAAGCACGCGGACGAGCCCACGCTCGTCATCGGGCAGTACATCGACCAGCTCGACGAGCTCGCTGAACGGCTGGGCGCGCCCGTCGTCAAGGGCGACACCACCGTCAAGGAGCGCGAGCACCTGTTCTCGGCGTTCCGCACCGGCGAGATCTCGCTGCTCGTGGTGAGCAAGGTGGCCAACTTCTCGGTCGACCTGCCCGAGGCGAGCATCGCGGTGCAGGTGTCGGGCGCGTTCGGCTCCCGCCAGGAGGAGGCCCAGCGCCTCGGCCGCCTGCTGCGCCCCAAGGGTGACGGCCGCACCGCCCACTTCTACGCCGTGGTCGCCCGCGACACCGTCGACGCCGAGTTCGCCCAGCACCGCCAGCGCTTCCTGTCCGAGCAGGGCTACGCCTACACCATCACCGACGCGGCCGACCTGGCCTCCTGAGTCAGCCCAGCAGGTCGGCCAGGGCCTCGGGGTAGACGTCCTCGGTGGTGGTGCGGAGGTCGTGGACGCTCCACCAGCGCCAGCCCTCGAGCGTGTCGCGCTCGAGCGGGGTCCAGCCCGAGCTGACGGGCTCGAACGCGTCGACGTCGAGGCGGAAGAAGTGCTCCTCGGAGCAGAACCAGTCGCCGGACAGCCAGAACCGCGAGCGGCGGCAGTAGACCACCGGGCCCAGCTCGCCCACCACGATGCCGGTCTCCTCCCACGCCTCGCGACGGGCGGCGTCCTCGAGCGACTCGCCCTCCTCGACGCCGCCGCCGGGGGTGAACCAGTAGCGCGGCACGTCGGGATCGCCCGGGTCGCGACCGCCGAGCAGCAGCACCCTGCCGTCGCCGTCCACCACCAGCAGCCGCGCCGAGCGGCGCCACGAGGTCACCCGTCGTCGCCCGTCCGGCGGTGCTCGCTCGTGGGGCCGGGGTCGGGCAGCGCGGGCTCGGTCACCCCGGCCCGCAGCGCCTCGAGCTGGGCGGCGAGCGCGACGCCGAACATCAGCGCGATCGACGTCAGGTACGACCACAGCAGCAGCGCCATGACGCCCGCCAGCGGGCCGTAGACGTCGCCGAACGACTCCCCCACCCGCACGTACAGGGCCAGCAGGCCCGAGGCCACCATCATCAGCACGACGGTGACGCCCGCGCCCAGCGCCAGCCAGCTGAACCCCGGCTGACGACGCCGGGGCGCGTGCTCGAGCAGGACGCCGACCGCGGCCGTCGTCACGGCCAGGCCCACCGGCCAGCGCAGGATCGCGAACACCCGGCTCGTGGTGTCGGACCAGTCGTAGACGTCGCGCATCGCGTCGCCGAAGGCCCCGCCCGCGACGAGCAGCGCGAACCCCAGCCCGACCGGCACCACCAGCACCGCGGTCATCACCGCCGCCCGCAGGTACTTGGCCAGCGCCGGACGGTCGCGCTCGATGCCGTAGATCCGGTTGCTGCCGCGCTCCACCTGCGCGAAGGCCGTCGTCATCGACACCAGCGCGAAGAGCAGGCCGAGCACCAGCACCACCTCGCCGACGTCCTCGCCGCCGTCGCCCTGCTGCAGGGCCGACGCGGCCGCGTCGCCGCTGCCGGTGCCCGGCGACACCGCGCCCACCGTCGACGCGATCACGGTCGACACCTTCTCGGCGTCGATGTCGGCGGCCAGGCCGGTGAGCGCGATGAGCAGCGGGACGGTGGCCAGCACCAGCTGCAGCGCGAGCGCGCGGCTGTGGCTGAAGCCGTCGCCGTACCGGAACCGGACGAACGCCTCCGCCAGCAGCGACTTGACCCCGTGGCTGCGGATCGTGTGCCAGGCGTCCTCGGCGTCCAGCTCGTCGCCCGACATGTCCGAGGTGACGGGCACCTCCGTCGCGGTGGTCACGCGCGGCAGGCCGGCAGCGCGTCGGCGAGGCGGCGCACGTCGTCCAGGTCGGTGTACGGGCCGGCCGCGACGCGCACGTACGGCTCGCCGCCGAACCACTGCGGCGCCACCTCGACGCCGTGGTCGTCGCTGAGCGCGCGGTAGACGCGGTCGACGTCCTCGGGCCCGGTCAGGACGCCGGCGGGCGGCCGCACCAGGCGCATCGTCGGCGCGGGGACGACGGGCAGGCCGTCGAGCGAGGTGCCCCAGGCGTCGGCGAGCAGCGCCTGGGCGTCGGACGCGACGGCCGTCATCGCGTCCACCTTCGTCCAGCCGCCGAGGGACTCCCAGACGTCGAGGCCGTCGCCGACCGCGAGCCACCCCGAGTAGTCGCCGGTGCCCGGGTGGTCGAACCACGCGCCCCGCGGGCCGGCGAGGTTCCAGCTGAGCACCAGGGGGTGGACCGGTGGCGCGGACGGCGAGGTCCACAGCACCGCGGTGCCGCGGCTCGTGTGCGCCCACTTGTGCAGGTTGCCCGCCCAGTACGTCGCCCCGCTCGCCCGCACGTCCACCGGGGCCGACCCCGGGACGTGCGCCGCGTCGACGAGCACCGGCGCGTCCACCGCCGCCACGACCCCGGCCACGGGCAGGACGGTGGCCGTCGGGGAGGTGATCGCGTCGACCACCACGAGGCGGGTGCGGGGCGACGTGGCGTCCGCGTACGCCGCGACCACCGTCGTGTCGTCCGCGCCTACGTCGAAGGCGGCCTCGACGAGCACCGCCCCGCGCCGCTCGACCCAGTGCTCCACGGCGAGGCGCACGGCCCCGTACCCGTGGCTGCACACGACCACCTCGTCGCCCTCGACCAGGTCGAGGGACGCGAGGACCGTCGAGACCGCTTCGGAGATGTTGTGCACCAGCGCGGCCTCGTCGGGCGGCACGCCGACGAACGCGGCGGCACGCTCGCGGGCCGTCGCCATCAGCGCGGGCAGCCGCACCCGGTGGAAGTGGTGGGGGTTGCGCTCGGCCTCGTCCTGCCAGCGGCGCTGGGCGTCACGGACGGCGCGCGGCACGGTGCCGAAGGCCCCGTGGTTGAGGTGGGCGGTGTCGGGGTCGAGCCCGAACAGGTCGGCGACGTCGGTGAGCACGACACCACCCTAAGAACTCCCTCACCGATTCCTCACCGAGCCTTCACCGGCCGTCGACAGAGTCCTCCTCAGACGCACCGCACCGCACCCACCTCGTCCTCACCAGGAGCTCCCGATGTCCTTCCTCACCACCGCCCGCACCGCCGTCGCCGCCGGCTCGGTCGCCGTCCTCACCGCCGGCTCGCTCGCCCTCTTCGCCAGCCCCTCCCAGGCCGCCACCCCCACGTGCAACGGCCTCACCGCCACCATCGTCGGCACCGCCGCCTCGAACGAGATCGAGGGCACCGCCGGCAACGACGTCATCGTCGGCCTCGCCGGCCACGACGAGATCGACGGCAACGGCGGCAACGACGTGATCTGCGGCGGCACCGGGAACGACGAGATCTCCGGCGACGGCGGCAACGACAAGATCTTCGGCCAGGCCGGCAACGACGACGTCGACGGCGACTCCGGCAACGACCGCATCAAGGGCGGCGCCGGCAACGACGACATCGACGGCAGCAGCGGCGCCGACGTCGTCTGGGGCGACTCCGGCCGCGACCGCATCGACGGCGAGAGCGGCCGCGACGTCCTGCGCGGTGGCGCGAACAACGACCGCATCGAGGGCGGCTCGGGCAAGGACCGCATCTCCGGCGGCTCGGGCAAGGACCGCATCGCCCAGGGCTCCTTCGCCGACCGTGACGACGACGGCGACGACGACTGACCTCCCCCGCACCGACCCACGCCGGTCCGCGGCCCGATCTCGGGTCGCGGACCGGCGTGTTCGTTCATAGCCTGGAGCGGTCAGGGGTCGATCGTCAGGGGGCTGTGGTGCGCACGTCGTGGCAGCTCGAGCTCGGTCGACGGTGGACCGAGCCGCACCGTCGTCACCACGGCATCGACCACCTCCGCGAGGTGCTCGACGCCCTCGACGTCCTCGCCTCCGACGGCCTGGTCTTCGACCGTTCGCTCGCCGGCGACGCCGCCTGGTTCCACGACGCGATCTACGACGTGCGCCGCGACGACAACGAGGAGCGGTCGGCCTCCCTGGCCCGCCGGCTGATCGGCGGCGACCGTGGCGACCGCGTCGCCGACCTGGTGCTGGTCACCAAGGCCCACGTGCTGCCGCCCGACGACGCCGAGGCCGTGGCGCTGTCGGACGCCGACCTGGCGATCCTCGGCGCGTCCCCCGAGCGGTACCACGAGTACGCCGAGGACATCCGTGCCGAGTACGCCCACGTCCCCCTCGAGACCTTCGAGGAGCGGCGGGCGCGGATCCTGGAGGACCTGCTCGACCACCCGAGCCTGTACGCGTCCGCGCAGGGACGTGACCGCTGGGAGGCCGCGGCGCGCGAGAACCTCGGCGCCGAGGTCGTCAGCCTGAGGGCCTCTTCCGGCGTCTGAGCCCCGCCGCGTGCAGCGCGGCGACGACCTCGCGGCTGCTGACGGGCCGCGCGCCGGCCTCGACCAGGCGTCCGTAGTACTCCTGCGGCACGTCGTAGTGGTCGCGCTCGAACCCGCGGGCGGGGATGCCGGCCGCCTCGGCGAACGCGTGCAGCTCCTCGGTCGAGGTGTCGCTCACCAGGTGCGACCACCAGCGCCCGTGGCCCGGCCAGTCGGGCGGATCGATGAGGATGGCCACGCCGCCAACGTATAACCGGTTGACAGAGGTGGCAGAGTCGCCTGGTGCCTGATTCCGCCGAGCTGCTGCACGAGAGGGACCACCTACGACGCTCGCGGGAGCGGCTGGCCGCGATGAGGCGCCGCACCGAGTCGCTCGAGGTGCAGGCCGGCGACGCCGTCTCGGCGGCCTACCTCGCCGGGGCGCTGTGGAAGCGGATGGTCGCGCTCGAGGACGACCCCGAGGTGCCGCTGTTCTTCGGCCGCCTCGACTACGCCGACGACGCCGCGGCGGGCACGCGCGCCGAGCGTCTCTACGTCGGGAGGCGCCACGTCACCGACGACGTCGGCGACCCGATGGTGATCGACTGGCGCGCCCCGGTGTCGCGGGCGTTCTACCGGGCGGGACCCGACGACCCGATGGGCGTCGAGCTGCGTCGCCGCTTCGGCTTCTCGCACGGCGAGGTCACCGCCTACGAGGACGAGCGGCTGCTCCACGGCGACGACGCCGAGGAGTCCGGCGGCGACATCCTGCGCGAGGAGATCGAGCGCCCGCGCACCGGCCCGATGCGCGACATCGTCGCGACGATCCAGCCCGAGCAGGACGCGATCGTGCGAGCCGACCTCGCGACGTCGGTGTGCGTCCAGGGCGCACCGGGCACCGGCAAGACCGCCGTCGGCCTGCACCGGGCGGCGTACCTGCTCTACGCGTTCGGCGACCAGCTGAGCCGGCAGGGCGTGCTCGTCGTCGGGCCGAACGACTCGTTCCTGCGCTACATCGGCGACGTCCTGCCCGCCCTCGGCGAGATCGGGCCGCGTCAGGCCACCGTCGAGTCGCTGCTCGACCACACGCCCGTGCGAGCCGTCGACGACGCCGACGTCGCCGTCGTCAAGGCCGCGCCGGTGATGGCCGACGTGCTGCGGCGTGCGGTGTGGGCGCACCTGGTGCCGCAGACCGAGACGCTCGTGGTGCCGCGCGGCTCGCGTCGTTGGCGCGTCCACGCGTGGGACGTAGAGGCGGAGGTGGCCGCGCTGCGCGAGCGCGGCGTGCGGTGGGAGGCCGGGCGCCGGATGCTCGCCCAGCGCCTGGCGCACCGCGTCCTGGTGGCGATGGAGGACGCCGGCGACTCCCCCGACGACCGCGTGCAGGACGCCGTCGCCCGCTCGCGCCCCGTCAAGGCCTACGTCGACGCGTGGTGGCCGCGGCTGCGCGCGGACGCGGTGGTGCACCGGGTGCTGGGCGACCCGGAGTTCCTCGCCACCGTCGCCGACGACCTGCTCGACGAGGACCGGCGGGCGCTGCTGCAGCGTCGTCCGGTCGGGCGCTCGCCGCGGTCGGCGCGCTGGTCGGTGCACGACGCGGCACTCGTCGACGAGGTGGGCGACCTGCTCGACCGCACGCCGAGCCAGGGCCACGTCGTGGTGGACGAGGCGCAGGACCTGTCACCGATGATGCTGCGCGCCGTGGCCCGCCGGTCGAGCACCGGCTCGCTCACCGTGCTGGGCGACCTCGCGCAGGCCACCACCCCGTGGGCGAGCACGACCTGGTCCGACGCGCTCGGCCACCTGGGCAAGCCGGGCGCCGTCGTGGAGGAGCTGACCCGCGGCTTCCGCGTGCCGGCCGACGTCATCGCCTACGCCGCCCGGCTGCTGCCGTCGATCGCGCCGTCGCTGAGCCCGCCCACCTCGGTGCGGCAGACCACCGGCTCCCTCGACGTCCGGCGCGTCGACGTCGCGTCCGCACTGGTGCCGGCCGCCGTCGAGCTCGCGGACCGACCCGGCACCGTGGGCGTGGTCGTCGCCGACGACCGCGTCCACGAGGTGCTCGCGGCGCTGCGTCCCGTGCTGCCGGACGTCGCGGTGCTGGGCGCCGACGACGACGTCGACCGTCGTGTGGAGGTGGTGCCCGCGAGCCTGGCCAAGGGCCTGGAGTTCGACCACGTGCTGCTGCTCGAGCCGGCCGACCTCGTCGAGGCCGAGCCCGACCGCACCACCGGCCTGCGCCGGCTCTACGTGTGCCTGACGCGCGCCGTCACGAGCCTGGTGGTGCTGCACGGCCGCGACCTGCCGTCCGAGCTCGACCGGTGACGTCCTTGATCGCGCCCCCTAGCGTGGATCGGGTGAGCGAGACGATCGACGGCCCCCTGCTGCGGGCCCGTGCCCTGGTGCTGCACGACCTCCAGGCCCGCGGCCTGGCCGACGCCCCGGGCGTCTCGGCCATGGAGGAGAGCCTCAGCGAGCGCACCTGGTGGCTGGAGCAGTGGCCCGACGGTGCCGCGTTCGTCCCCGGGCTCGTCGCCCAGGACGTCCAGGACTCGATGCTCGACGGACGCGGCCGCTGGCCGCTGTGCCACGGCTGCGACGTCGAGCACGCCCTGGCCCTCGAGCCGCCCCTCGGCGAGGAGCCGCACTGGGTCTGCGAGCCGACGGCCACCGTCGTCGCGCCGCTCGGCTCCCTCTAGCCCGGGACTCCTGCAGAGTTGTCGGTGCGTGGTGAGGGCATCACCAGGCACCGACAACTCCCGGGTCAGCTGGCGGGGGCGGGCTGGAAGCCGTAGGACTCCAGCACCTTCTGCCCCTCGCTGCCGGTGACGAGCTCGACCCACGCCTTCGCGAGCTCGGGGTTCTCGGCGTTCTTGAGCACGACGATCGGGTCGAGGTTGACGGCCTGGTCGGCGCCGTCGGGCACGACCACGTCGACGTCGTCGCCCGCCGCCTTGGCGTCGGAGGCGTAGACCAGGCCGGCGTCGACCTCGCCCTGGGTGATCTTGGTGAGCACGCCCTTGACGTTCTGCTCCTCGGTGGCCGGCTTCGCGGTCACCGAGCTCACCTCGAGCAGCTTGGTGGACGCGGCGCCGCACGGGGCGGCCGGGACGCAGACGGCGAAGGTGGTGCCGTCCTTGCCGAGGTCCTGGATGCTCTCGATCTTGCCGGGGTTGCCCTTCGGGGTGGCGATGACGAGCGTGTTCGACGCGAACACCGTCGGCTCGCCTGCGGCGAGGTCGGCGTCGGTGACCCTCGTCATCGTCTTCTCGTCGGCGGTGGCCAGCACGTCGGCGGGGTTGCCCTGGACGACCTGCTCGGCGAGCACCGAGGAGGAGTCGAACGACAGGTTGACCGTCGCGCCGTCGTTCTGCGACTCGAAGGTCGTCTTGAGCTCGCCGAACGCCTCGGTGAGCGACGCGGCGGCGAGCACCGTGATCTCACCGGTGGGGGCGGTGGACGTGGCGTCCGACGACGCCGAGCCGCTGGTGCCGTCGTCACCCCCGCCGCAGGCCACGAGGGCGGTGGACAGGACGAGGGCCGACGCGAGGGCGGCGAGACGACGAGGACGCATGGCGTCACCTTCCGAGGAGGGCGTGCAGAGGGGGCGTCCGCGTGTCGCGAACGCCCCCGCAGCATGTCATGTGCGCCGCGTGTGCGGTACCCGAGGCTCCTCAGGACCGCAGACGCGACGTCACACCTCCTGACCCTCCAGCGACCGCGCCTCGTCGTCGGTGAACAGCCGCGAGCGGATCAGGAACCGCTTGCCCGTCGGCCCCTCCAGCGAGAAGCCCGCTCCCCGACCCGGGACGATGTCGATCGTCAGGTGGGTGTGCGACCAGTACGCGAACTGCTCGCGGCTCATCCACACCGGGACCGGCTCGGGCAGCCCGGCGTCGAGGTCGCCCAGGTGGACGTCCGCGTCACCGGTGAGGAAGTCGCCGTCGGGGTAGCACATCGGCGACGACCCGTCGCAGCAGCCGCCGGACTGGTGGAACATCAGCGGGCCGTGCTGCTCCCGGAGGCGGACGAGCATCTCCACCGCCTCCGGGGTCACCGCGACACGCTCGACCATCAGAAGAAGCCCTGGGCGTTCTGGCTGTACGACACCAGCAGGTTCTTGGTCTGCTGGTAGTGGTCGAGCATCATCGCGTGGTTCTCGCGTCCGATGCCGGACGACTTGTAGCCGCCGAACGCCGCGTGCGCCGGGTACTGGTGGTAGCAGTTGGTCCACACGCGTCCGGCCTGGATCTCGCGGCCGGCGCGGTAGGCCGTCGAGGTGTCGCGCGACCACACCGCGGCGCCGAGGCCGTAGAGCGTGTCGTTGGCGATCTGCATGGCGTCGTCGTAGCCGTCGAAGCCGGTGACCGAGACGACGGGCCCGAAGATCTCCTCCTGGAACACGCGCATCTTGTTGTGGCCCTGGAAGATCGTGGGCGCGACGTAGTAGCCGCCCGACAGGTCGCCGCCGAGGTCGACGCGCTCGCCGCCGGTGATGATGCGGGCGCCCTCCTGGGTGCCGATGTCGAAGTACGACAGGATCTTCTCGAGCTGGTCGTTGCTGGCCTGCGCGCCGAGCATCGTCTCGGTGTCGAGCGGGTTGCCCTGCTTGATCGCCTTGGTGCGCTCGGTCGCCGCGGGCAGGAACTGCTCGAGGATCGAGTTCTGGATGAGGGCACGGCTCGGGCAGGTGCAGACCTCGCCCTGGTTGAGCGCGAACATCGTGAAGCCCTCGAGCGCCTTGTCGTAGAACGCGTCGTCCTGGGACGCGACGTCCTCGAAGAAGATGTTGGGGCTCTTGCCGCCGAGCTCGAGGGTCACCGGGATCAGGTTCTGGCTGGCGTACTGCATGATCAGCCGGCCGGTCGTCGTCTCGCCGGTGAAGGCGATCTTGCGGATCCGCTTGGACGACGCGAGCGGCTTGCCGGCCTCGACGCCGAACCCGTTGACGACGTTGAGCACGCCGGCGGGCAGCAGGTCCGCGATCAGCTCCATCAGCAGCATGATCGACGCCGGTGTCTGCTCGGCGGGCTTGAGCACGACGGCGTTGCCGGCGGCCAGCGCGGGCGCGAGCTTCCACGTCGCCATCAGGAGCGGGAAGTTCCAGGGGATGATCTGCCCGACGACGCCGAGCGGCTCGTGGAAGTGGTACGCGACGGTGTCGTCGTCGATCTGCGACAGCGAGCCCTCCTGGGCGCGGATGCAGCCGGCGAAGTAGCGGAAGTGGTCCACCGCGAGCGGCAGGTCGGCGGCCAGCGTCTCGCGGACGGGCTTGCCGTTGTCCCACGTCTCGCCGACGGCGAGCATCTCGAGGTTCTGCTCGATGCGGTCGGCGATCTTGTTCAGGATGTTCGCGCGCTCCGCGACCGCGGTCTTGCCCCAGGCGGGCGCGGCGGCGTGGGCGGCGTCCAGGGCGAGCTCGACGTCCTCGGCGGTGGAGGCGGCGACCTCGCAGAAGACCTTGCCGTTGACCGGCGAGGGGTTCTCGAAGTAGTTGCCCTTGACGGGCGCGACGTACTCGCCGCCGATCCAGTTGTCGTACCGCGGCTTGTACGTGACGACGCTGCCGTCGGTCCCGGGCTGGGCGTACACGGTCATGGAGTCTCCTCATCGACGATGCCGGGCCCGGTGCCCGGTCCTGGTCGTCGACGCTAGGACCGTCCCCGTTGCCGCCCGGTTGCCCGACCGTTGCGCAGCCGTTGCACCGAGGTGACCGGCGTCACGCCCCGGCGGTGCCTCACCCACCACCCCGCCGGCCCGAAGGTGCCCCACCCACCACCTCCGGTCGCGACGTGGTGGGTGAGGCGCCGCGGGTCGTGGGTCGCCCACCGCCCGCACCGGTCGGCGGCGGGCGACCCCGCGCACCCTCGTCGCGCCCTGGCACGCCCACGACGACGCGCGCCCCGGTGGCTCAGCGACCACCGTCGGTGTCGGGCCCACGACCTCGAGCCCAGTGGTGGTGGGTAGGACACCGCCGTCCAGCTCGGGTGGTGGGTGAGCCACCGCCGGACGGGAGCCGAGGGTCAGGTGAGGTCGGCGTCGAGGCGGGCGAGGTGGGCGAGCACCTGGGAGCGGCGGGGGGACGACGCGGGCATGGAGGCGAGGACGGCCTGCCACAGCTCGAGGTCGTCGCGGCCGTGCTCGGTGTCGGCGAAGCCGAGGAGGGCGTCGGGGTCACCCCGGTCGACCAGGACCGCGCGCAGCTCGTCGTGCAGCGAGCGCCGCAACCGGACGACGCCGGGTGCCTGGGAGTGTGGGAGGACGGGGCCGCGGTACTCGCTGACGGCTTGGCGCAGCTGGCCGTGGCGCAGGGACTCGCGCACGGCGTCGGCGTCGGTGCGCAGCGTGCCGGCCAGGCGGTAGGGACGGGACTGCATGTGCAGCGGCTTGATCAGCGACCGCAGGCGCGACAGCTCGGCGCGGACGGTGACCGGCGCGTGGTCGACCTCGCTGAGCTGGACGGCGAGCTCGGCCGACGACAGCCCGTCGGGGGCCGACGCGAGCAGCAGCAGCATCTCGCTGTGCCGCAGGCTGAGCCGGGACGCGCTGGAGCCGTGGCCGAGCAGCGCCGACCGTGCGCCGAGGACGCGCAGGGTGCTCGGCGGCGTGGGACGCGGCGCGCCGCTCGACCCGCCCGGGGTGTCGAGGCGGTGACGCATCAGGCTGCCGATACGCAGCTCGGACTCCACCGCGGCGACGGTGGCCCGGACCAGCGAGAGGCTCTGCGGGGCCGCCACCTCCGGCCCGCCGGTGAGGTCGAGGACGCCGAGGATGGCACCGGTGTCGGGGTCGTGGATCGGCGCGGCCGAGCAGCTCCACGGCGTGACGGGCCGCGCCAGGTGCTCGGCGCCGAAGATCTGGACGGGACGGTCGAGCGCGAGCGCGGTGCCCGGCGCGTTGGTGCCCGCGCGGGCCTCGCTCCAGTTGGCCCCGGGCAGGAAGGTCATGCCCTCGGCGCGCGAGCGCAGCGACGACGACCCCTCCACCCACAGCAGCCGTCCGACGGAGTCGCTGACGGCCACGAGCAGGCCGGCCTCGGTGGCGCTCTCGACGAGGAGCCGGCGGATCAGCGGCATCGTCGCGGACAACGGGTGCCCCGCGCGGACGGCCTCGAGCGCCGCCTCGTCGAGGTCGACGTCGGCCGGCGCCGACTCGGGGTCGACGCCCTCGGACAGGCACCGCCGCCACGACTCGACGACGACGTCGCGCAGCCCGGTGCTGGTGGCCCCGGTCTCGACGAAGAGGTCGTGGGCGTGGCTGAGCGCGCGTGCCAGCTGGTCCGGGTCGGAACCGTGCGGGAACGCGAGCTCGTGCGGCGGGGCGCTCGCCATGGGCCGAGCCTAGGTGTGATGCAGGCCACCTTCAAGCAAACGACCGAACGAGCACCCCGCCGACGTCAGCGCCTGACCAGACGCACCAGCACCAGGAGCACGACGAGCCCGATCCCCGCCGGGACCCCGTAGCGCTTGAGCAGCACCGGGAGCACCGTCGCACCGAGGTCGATCTCCTCGGCCTCGCGCGGCGGCGGCGTCGCACGACGCTGCCCCCCGCCCTGCGGCCCGGTGGGCGGGGCGGTCGCGGCCGGCCCGTCCCCGGGCGTCGGGGCCCCGCTGTCGGGCGCCGCGGCCGAGGCCGCCGGGGCGGGCTCGGGCTCGGGCTCGGCGTCCGGGCCCAGCTTGGTCGCGATGCAGTCGACGAACCGGCCGAGCAGCTTGTCGCTGACGTCCTGCATCACCCCGCGTCCGAACTGCGCGGGCTTGCCGGTGACCGCGAGGTCGGTGGTCACCTCGACCTTGGTGCCCTCGCCGTCGGCGCTCAGCTGGGCGACGACGGTGGCGCCGGCGGTGCCGTTGCCCCGCTTGTCCTTGCCCTTGGCCTCGATGACCGCGCGCCGGTTGGCCTCGTCGCGCTCGAGGAACTTGCCGGTGCCCCCGTACTGCAGGGCGATCGGCCCGAGCTTGACCTTGACGGTGCCGGTGAACTCGTCCCCGTCGACGCCCGTGAGGACGGCGCCGGGGAAGCAGGGCGCGATGCCCTCGAGGTCGTTGAACGCCGCCCAGGTCTCCTCGACGGAGGCCGGCACGGTGAACGTGTGGCTCAGGTCCACTCCCGCTCCCCTCAGGCGCCCGCGGCGGTGAGCACCGCACGCTTGGTCAGGACGCCCGCGAGGTGACGGCGGTAGTCGGCGTCGCCGTTGGTGTCCGACGGCGGGGTGGTGCCCTCGGCGACCGACGCCGTGGCCTCGGCGACCGCGGCCTCGTCCAGCGAGACCCCGACGAGCGCCTGCTCCACGGCGTTCGCGCGGATCGGCGTCGAGCCCATGTTGGTGAGCCCGATCTGCGCCTCGGCGATCGTGCCGCCCTCGACGCGGACGGTGGCGCCGACCGCGACGATCGACCACTGCTGCGCGACCCGGGTGAACTTCTTGTAGCTCGAGCCCCAGCCGGTGTGCTTGGGGATGCGCACGTGGGTGAGGATCTCGTCCTCCCCCACCGCCGTGGTGAACAGGTCGACGAAGAACTCCGACGCCGGCACGGTGCGGGTGCCGCCCGGTCCGGCGACGACGAACTCCGCCCCCATCGCGAGCGCCGGCGCCGGCAGGTCGCCGGCCGGGTCGGCGTGGACGAGCCCGCCGCCGAAGGTGCCGCGGTGCCGCACCTGGGGGTCGGCGACGGTCTTGCTCGCCGCCGCGATCAGACCGGCGTGCTGCTCGACCAGCGGGTCGTGCGCGACGAGGTGGTGCGGCGTCATGGCCCCGATCACCAGCGCGTCGCCGTCCTCGCGGATGCCGCGCAGGTCCTCGATCTTCCCGAGGTCGATCAGGACCTCGGGCCCGGCGAGCCGCAGCTTGAGCACGGGGATCAGGCTCATGCCGCCGGCGAGGATCTTGCCCTCGTCACCGGCCTGGCCGAGCAGTCGGATCGCGTCCTCGACGCTCGTGGGCGCCTCGTACTCGAACTTGGTGGGGATCACTGCACGTCTCCTGTCGGGAGGGAGCCACTGGAGTTGGAGCCGCTCGCGGCCTGCTCGGGGCTGGTGGTCTCGGGGACGGCCGACTCGGCGCCGCCGCCCTTGGCCGCCAGGCCGCCCTTGCCGGCGTTGTTGATCGCCGTCCAGACGCGGTGCGGGGAGCACGGCATCAGGATGTCCTCGACGCCCAGGTGGCGGACGGCGTCGATCACGCCGTTGACGATCGCCGGGGTCGAGGCGATGGTGCCGGCCTCGCCGACGCCCTTGACGCCGAGCGCGTTGGTCGTCGCCGGGGTCTCGGTGCGGTCGGTGATGAACGACGGCAGGTCGGCCGCGCTCGGCACCAGGTAGTCGACGAACGAGCCCGACACGAGCGTGCCGGCGTCGTCGTGGACGGCCTCCTCGAACAGGGCCTGCGCGATGCCCTGCACCAGCCCGCCGTGCACCTGGCCCTCCACGATCAGCGGGTTGACGACGTTGCCGATGTCGTCGACGCAGACGTACTTGCGGAGCGTCACCTCACCGGTCTCGGTGTCGACCTCCATCGCCGCCAGGTGGGTGCCGTGCGGGTAGTTGAAGTTCTCGGGGTCGAAGGTGGCGTCGGAGTCCAGGCTGGGCTCCATCCCGTCGGGCAGGTCGTGCGCGGCGAAGACCGCGAGCGCCGTCTGCGCGATGTTGACCGACGCGTCGGTGCCCTTGACCGTGAAGTCGCCGCCGGCGAACTCGACGTCGTCGGGGTTGGCCTCCATCATGTGCGCGGCGACGGCCTTGGCCTTCTCGATCACCTTGTCTGCGGCGGCCACGATGGCCATGCCGCCGACGACCAGCGAGCGCGAGCCGTAGGTGTCCAGGCCCTTGTGCGAGCTGGCCGTGTCGCCGTGCAGCACCTCGATGTTGTCGAACGGGACGCCGAGCCGGTCGGCGACGATCTGGCTGAACGCCGTCTCGTGGCCCTGGCCGTGGGCGCTGGCGCCCGTGACGACCTCGACCGAGCCCGTGGGCAGCATCCGGACGGTGGCGTGCTCCCAGCCGCCGGCGCCGTAGTTGAGCGAGCCGAGGACGCGCGACGGCGCCAGGCCGCACATCTCGGTGAACGTCGAGATGCCGATGCCCAGCTGGACGCGGTCGCCGGACTCACGGCGCTGCTTCTGCTCCGCGCGCAGCTCGTCGTACCCGAACAGCTCGAGCGCCTTGGCCGTGGCGGCCTCGTAGTTGCCGGTGTCGTACTCCAGGCCCGCGACCGTGGTGAACGGGAACTCCTCGTGCTTGATCCAGTTCTTCTCGCGCAGCTCGAGCGGGTCCATGCCCAGCTCGGCGGCGAGGTCGTCCATCAGGCGCTCGATGCCGAACGTGGCCTCGGGACGGCCCGCGCCGCGGTAGGCGTCGGTCCAGGTCTTGTTGGTGAACAGGTTCGTGGTCGAGAACCGGTAGGCCGGGAACTTGTAGATCGAGTTGAACATGAACGCGCCGAGCACCGGGACGCCCGGCGTCACCAGGCCGAGGTAGGCGCCCATGTCGGCCAGCAGGTCGACGCTGAGACCGGTGACGATGCCGTCCTTGGTGGCGCCGATCTTGAGCCGCTGCAGCTGCGCGCGGCCGTGGTGGGCGGCCATCAGCGACTCGCTGCGGGTCTCGGTGAGCTTGACGGGCTTGCCGAGGCGGCGGGCCGCGAGCAGCGTCACGACCTCCTCGGGCGTCACCTGCAGCTTGCCGCCGAACCCGCCGCCGACGTCGGGCGCGATCACGCGGACCTTGCCCTCGGGGATGCCGAGCGTCATCGCCAGCATCAGGCGCAGGATGTGCGGCACCTGGGTGGCCGACCACATGACGATCTGGTCGCCGGTGGGGTCGACGAGCGTCGAGCGCGGCTCCATGAACGCCGGGATCAGCCGCTGCTGGGTGTAGGTGCGCTCCACGACGACGTCGGACCCGGCGAGCGCCTGGTCGACGTCGGTGCCGGTGCCCGCCTCGGCGGAGTCGAAGACCCAGGTGGCGGACTTGTTGGTGCCGAGCGACGGGTGCGCCAGCACCGTGTCGGTGAGCGCGTCCTCCAGGCCGAGGACGACCGGCAGCTCGTCGTAGTCGACGTCGACGAGCTCGACGGCGTCACGGGCCTGGGCCGCCGTGCGGGCGACCACCACGGCCACGATCTCGCCGGCGAAGGCGACGTGGTCGACGGCGACGGCCGGGTGCGGCGGGGCCTTCTGGTCCTCGGTGATGGGCCACGCACACGGCAGGCTGCCCTGCTCGTCGGCGAGGTCGGCGCCGGTCAGGACGCTGACGACGCCCGGGGACGCCTTGGCCTCGCTGACGTCGATCGCGGTGATGGTGGCGTGGGCGAAGGGGCTGCGCACGCAGGCGATGTGGAGCATGCCGGGCAGCGTCATGTTGTCGGTGTAGCGGGTGCGGCCGGTGATGAGGCGCTGGTCCTCCTTGCGGAGCCGGGCGCTGCCGATCTCGGTGACGGTCATGCCGCCCCCTCCTCGCTGTGGGTGGCGGACGCCGTGGCGCCGGCGGCGGCCTGCACGGCCGCGACGATGTTCTGGTAGCCCGTGCAGCGGCACAGGTTGCCCTCGAGGCCGTCCCGCACCTCCTGCTCGGTGGGGTTCGGGTTCTCCTGGAGCAGCGCGATCGACTGCATGATCATGCCGGGGGTGCAGAAGCCGCACTGGAGCGCGTGCTTCTCGTGGAACGCCGTCTGCATCGGGTGCAGCTCACCGTCCTGGGCCAGGCCCTCGATCGTCGTCACGTCGTGGCCGTCGGCCTGGACCGCGAACATCGTGCACGACTTGACGCTCTGTCCGTCGAGGTGCACGGTGCAGGCGCCGCAGTTCGTGGTGTCGCACCCGATGAGCGTCCCGGTCTTCCCGAGCTGCTCGCGGAGGTACTGGACGAGCAGCGTGCGCGGCTCGACGTCGTCCTCGTAGGTGACCTGATCGACCGTGACGCTGATCGGCTTGTTCGCCATCGTGTCTCCCGACTGTCGTGAGGGGTCGAGGACAGCACGGACGTCCCGTGGACCTCGTCCCTCCTGACTACCGGGGTGTGACGGCCGCCACAATCGTTGCAGCAACGTTGCAGCCGCATCCGCGGCGTCACGCGCCCACCGCAGCCGCAGGTGAAAATAGGGGCGCCAGAAGTAGGCAAATCTGCCGCGGGCGCGTGACCCGGCCGCCGACCGCGGCGTCAGTCCTCCGACGGCGTGCGGTCGAGCGCGGCGGCGAGCAGCGTCTCGAGCAGCACCACGCCGACCGCACGACCGGCGGCGTCGGTGACCAGCAGCGGCGACCACCGCTGCTCGGGCCGGCGGGCCACGGCGCGGTCCACGGCCTCGCGCAGGGTCGTCGTCGGGGCGAAGGTCGTCACCGGGTCGAGGTGGTCGTCGCTGCGCCAGCGTCCGAGGTCGTCGCGGCGGAACCCCTCGTCCACCGGGAGCATGAGCGCGGCGAGCGAGTCGGCCGAGTGCCCGGTGACCACGCGGTCCGCGATCGTCGCGGGGTCGTCGAGGCCCACCCACGGCGCGGCGGGGCGGCCGAGCAGCCAGCCCTGGGCGAGCGGGACGCCGAGGCGCACCAGCGCGTCGAGCTGGGCGACCGTCTCGACGCCCTCGGCGACCACCCAGGCGTCGAGGGTGCCGCACAGGTGGCCGAGCGAGCGGACCATCGCCTCGGCCGCGGGGTCGTGGCCGAGGTCGGCGATGAGCTCCTTGTCGAGCTTGACGATCTGCGGGCGCAGGCGCATCAGCTGGTTGAGGCTGGCGTACCCCGCGCCCACGTCGTCGGCCGCGATCAGTGCGCCGCGCGACCGCAGGGCGTCCAGGCCCTTGGTGACGCGCTCGCGGTCGTCCGGCCACGCGTGCTCGGTGACCTCGACGACCAGGCGGGCCAGGCAGTGCCGGTCGAGCATCGGGTCCATCACCTCGGGGACGCCGACGTCGAGCGGGTCGACGTTCACGGTGAGGAACGTGTCGTCGGGCAGCCGGTCGAGCAGGTCGAGCGCGCGCCGGACCACGACGGACTCGAGCCGGCTCGACAGGCCGTGCTCGCGGGCGGCCTCGAAGATCGGCTCCGGGCCGATGCCCCACGCGGTCGGCGCGCGCGACAACGCCTCCCAGCCCGCGACGGCACCGGACGCGAGGTCGACGACGGGCTGGACCACCAGCCGCAGCAGCCCGGGGTCGTCGCAGAGCGCGAGGACGGCGGCGAGCGGGTCGGGCGCCGTCGTCGGGGGCACGGCCCGGGCGGTCACAGCGGCTGCATCGCCCCGCGCACGGCGGTGACGACGTGGTCGGGCACGACGCTCAACCCGTGGTCGCGCGCGGCGTGGTGGGCCACCTGCGTGAGGATCTCGTCCTCGGTCCCGGTGAAGCGAGCGGTGCAGCCGGGGACCACGTCCCCGCAGCGGAACTTCTTCATGTCGTCCTCCCCGAGTCGACGCCGGCCGAGTCGTGCGTCGTTCGGCACCATCCTGGGTTCGGACGTCCCGGCCGCCCAGGGACCTGATGATCTCTGCGGTCAACCTTGAGACTCTTCAGGTCTGCGGGAGGGGTGCCGGCTCCTCGTGGTGGATGCGGCCGTCGCGCTCGCTGAGGCGGTTGCCCTGCCCGCCCCACCGCAGCGCGATGATCTCGGCGGCGATGGAGACCGCGGTCTCCTCGGGCGTGCGGGCACCGAGGTCGAGGCCGACGGGGCTCGACAGCCGGTCGATCTCGTCCTCGGCGAGGCCGGCCTCGCGGAGTCGTGCCAGGCGGTCGTCGTGGGTGCGGCGCGAGCCCATGGCGCCGACGAACGCGGGCCGCTGGTCGTCGGGCAGTCGCAGGGCCACCTCGAGCAGCGGCACGTCGAACTTGGGGTCGTGGGTGAGCACGCAGAGCACGGTGCGCTCGTCCAGAGCCTTCACGTCGGCCTGCTCCTGCAGGTATCGGTGCGGCCACGCGACGACCACCTCGTCGGCGTCGGGGAACCGGGCCTTCGTGGCGAACACGGGACGCGCGTCGCACACCGTCACGTGGTAGCCGAGGAACACGCCCTGCCGGGCGACGGCGGCGGCGAAGTCGATCGCGCCGAACACGATCATCCGCGGCTTGGGGGCGTAGGACGCGACGAAGACCTGCATGCCCTCGCCGCGGCGCTGGCCGTCGGGGCCGTAGGTGAGCACGGCGTTGCGTCCGGCGGCGAGCAGCCCGCGGACGTCGTCGGCGACGGCGTGGTCGGCCCGCTCGGAGCCCATCTCGCCCTCGACGCGGTCGCCGCGGACGACGAGGCGTCGCCCGACCCAGGCCGGGTCGGGGTGGGCGACCACCGTGGCGACGGCGACGGCCACCCCGGCCTCGACGTCGTCGGCGATCGCCCCGAGCTCGGGGAACGTCTCCTGCGAGACCGGCTCGACGAAGACGTCGAGGATGCCGCCGCACGTGAGCCCGACGGCGAACGCGTCGTCGTCGCTGACGCCGTAGCGCTGCAGCACCGGGGTGCCGTCGGCGACGACCTCCTGCGACAGCTCGTAGACCGCGCCCTCGACGCACCCGCCCGACACCGACCCCGCGGCCTCGCCCGCGGGCGAGACCACCATCGACGCGCCGGCCGGGCGCGGGGCGGAGCGGAACGTCTGGACCACCGTGGCCACGCCGGCGGTGCCGCCGTCGCGCCAGGTGCGCAGGATCTCGGGCATCACGTCTCGCACGCCGTCAGCCTACGCGCCGGTGTGACCTGGACCTCCTCGTCCTGTTCACCTCGGCCCCGTCCGGCGTTCACCGGCGCTCCCTAGCGTCGCGGCGTGATCCCGACCCGCCACCTCCTCGCCCTCGTCGCGACGCTCCTCCTGCTCGGCACCGTGGCCGCGCCGGCCGGGGCGCACCCCCGCCCGGAGGACCGTCCCGAGCACCGGCCCGGCTCGACCCTGGTGCAGATGAACCTGTGCCTGTCGGGCCTGGCCGGCTGCTTCGGACGCACGGCGTACCCGGCCGTCCTGGACGAGGCCGTCGCCCGCATCGACCAGGCGCGGGCCGACGCCGTCACGCTCAACGAGGCGTGCAGCGGCGACGTCGCGTCCGTGGCCCGGCGCACCGGCCTGCACGCCCGCTTCTCGACCGTCCTCTACCGCGGGGCGCCGCTGGAGTGCCGCACCCCCACCGGGCGCGGCGTGTTCGGCAACGCCGTGCTGACGCGCGACCCCGTGGTGGCCTGGGAGGACCGTGCCTACGAGGCGCAGGCCGGCGTGGAGGAGCGGCGCTGGGCGTGCGCGACGACCTCGCACCGACGCACGACCTGCGTCACCCACCTCAGCACGGCCGGCGCCGGGGAGCCCGCGGCCGCCAACGAGGCGCAGTGCGTCGAGCTCGGGCGCGTGCTCGAGCGTCGGGCCCGGGCGGGCGAGCGGGTGTGGTTCGCCGGCGACGTCAACCGTCGCCCGAGCTGCGCCCCGCGGGGCTTCACCACCCTCGACGACGCCGCCGCCACCCAGGCACCCGGCATCCAGCACGCGTACGTGCACCGCTCGCGTGGACGCGCCACCGGCACCGTGGTCGCCGCCCGGTACACCGACCACGACGTCCTGGTGGTGCGGGCGCGGCACTGAGGCGTCTCAGTCGCGCCCGACGACCTCGGCGACGGCCGCGAACGCCGCCATGGAGTGCCCGGCCACGAAGGCGTCGACGAACGGCAGCGCCGCGGCGATGCCGCCCTGGACGGGGGCGTAGCCGACCTTGCCGCGGTGGGGGTTGGACCAGACGACGCGGTGGCCGAGGCGCTGGAGGCGCTGCACCTGGCGACCGAGCAGCTCGGGGTCGCCCCGCTCCCAGCCGTCGCTCGCGATGACGACGACGGCGCCGCGGGCCATGCCGCGCTGGCCCCAGCGGTCGACGAAGGCGCCCAGCACCTCACCGAGGCGGGTGCCGCCGGACCAGTCGGGCACGACCTCGCCCGCCGCGGCGAGCGCCCGTTCGGGGTCGCGCAGCCGCATGGCCCCGGTGACGCGGGTGAGCCGGGTGCCGAGCGTGAAGACCTCGGTGCTGCGGGGCGCCGCGGCCACCATCTGGTGGGCCAGGCGCAGCAGGCTGTCGGCGTACGGCTCCATCGATCCCGACACGTCGATCAGCAGCACCACGCGACGCGGGCGCGTGCGTCGTCGGCGGTGCTTGAGCGGGCCGGGCTCGCCGCCGCGACGCAGCTGGTCGCGCAGGGTGCGGGACGGGTCGACGTCACCGCGCCGGTGGGGCCCGCGGCGGGGGCTGCGACGCGTGGGCGGGTGCACCTCCAGGCGGGCGAACATCCTGGCGAGCCGCTTGCGCTCGGCGGTCGACAGCGTGGCGACGTCGCGGTGCTTGAGCGCGTCCTCGTCGCTCGCGATCATCGCGACGGTGCGGTCGTCGCCGTCGGACTCCCCCTCGGCCTCGCTGTCGCCGAGGTCGGCCTGCTGGACGACGCGCGGCGCGGGGCGGCTCGGACGGGTGCGCGGGTGCTCGTCGGCGAACCAGGTGTCGAACGCGCGGTCGTAGGCGCGGAGGTCGTCCGGCCCCGCGAGCAGCGTGGCGCGTCCGGCCCAGTACACCGCCTCCCGGTCACCGGCGCCGACGCACGCGACGGCGGTGAGGAACGACTGCGTGCGGTCGAGGGTGACGTCGACGGCGGCGGCGCGCAGCGCGTGGCAGAACGCGACGAGGACCTCGTCGGCGTCGTTCCCGGCGGCACCGTCGTCGATCACGACGCGAGCATCCGGTCCAGGGCGACGCGGACGCGGTCGGTGTCCTCGCGGTACTTGCAGACCGCGCCGATGGTGGCGGCGGCGGACTCCAGGTCCATCTCGGTGCGGCCCAGCTGGTGCAGGGCCCGCGCCCAGTCGAGCGTCTCGGCGACGCCGGGCGGCTTGAGCATGTCCTCGGCGGCACGCAGGTGCTGCACGGTGGTGACGACCTGCTCGGCCAGCGCCTGCGACACCTCCGGCAGCCTCGCCCGGACGATCTCGACCTCGCGCTGCAGGCCCGGGTGGTCGATCCAGTGGTAGAGGCAGCGGCGCTTCAAGGCGTCGTGCAGCTCGCGGGTGCGGTTGGACGTGAGGACCACGACCGGCGGCGTGCCGGCCTCGATCGTGCCGAGCTCGGGGATCGTGACGCGGTACGTCGACAGCACCTCGAGCAGGAACGCCTCGAACTCGTCGTCGGCGCGGTCGATCTCGTCGACGAGCAGGACCGCGGGCGCCTCGCGCAGCGCCCGCAGGATCGGGCGGGCCAGCAGGTAGCGCTCGTCGAACAGGGAGGCCTCGACGTCGTCGGTGCCCTGCCCCTCGTCGACGCCGTGGGTGGCCTCGAGCGTGCGCAGGTGCAGGATCTGCCGGGTGAAGTCCCAGTCGTAGAGGGCCTGGCTCGCGTCGATGCCCTCGTAGCACTGCAGCCGGATCAGCGGCACGCCCGCGGACGCCGCCACCGCCTCGGCGAGCGCGGTCTTGCCGGTGCCGGGCTCGCCCTCCAGCAGCAGCGGGCGCTGCATCGCCAGCGCCAGGTAGGTGACGGTCGAGAGGCCGTCGTCGGCGAGGTAGCCGCTCGCCTGGAGCCGTTGGGCCACGTCCTCGGGGGATGTCGCGTCGATCACACGGCCACCCTAGGTCGTCAGGTCGACGGGGGCGTGTCGACGTCGACGCCGCTCGCGAGGTCGGAGCAGTCCACCTCGGTGACGTCGTGCGCCCCGAGGTAGTCGCGCGCACCGCGGTCGCCGTCGGCCGAGGCCAGGACGCCCCGCCAGTGCTCGCGGCCGAGCAGCACGGGGTGACCGGGGCCCGACGTCGCGAACGACGCCCGGGCCAGCGAGGCGGGCGAGGCGTGCTCGACGACGCGCGCCACGACGTCCGCGCCGACGTCGGGCAGGTCGACCAGGTGCACCAGCGCCGCGTCGGCGTCGCACCCCGAGCGCACCAGGTGCTCGAGCCCGGCGCGCAGCGACGCGCCCATGCCCTCGTCCCAGTGGGGCGACTCCACGAGCGAGACGGGCTCGTGCGTCAGCAGCCCGCACACCGTCGCGGCGTCCGCGCCCACCACCACGACGACGGGCTCGCAACCGCCCTCGGCGAGCGCGCGCGAGGCCGACACCGCCCACGGCGTGCCGTCCGCGCCCTCGACGAGCGCCTTGGGCCGTCCCATCCGACGCCCCGCGCCGGCGGCGAGCAGCAGGCCCACGACTCCCACGGCGTCAGCCCAGGAAGGGCAGGTAGGGGACGAGCAGCTTGCGCAGCTCGTTGACCGCGAGCGCGATGAACAGCGCGGCGCACAGGCCCATCAGCGAGTTGGACAGCCAGCCGTTGCGGTGCTCGCGGGGCACCTCGGTGTGGGGCAGGGCGCCGTCCTTGCGGCGGTTGAGCAGCAGCAGGAGCGTGACGGCCAGGAACGGCATGAAGAACGCGCCGAGCACGCCGTAGGCGAGGACGAGCCCGACGGGCTGGTCGAGGAACAGCAGGCCCATCGGCGGGATCGTCAGCCAGAGCATGTACCAGCGGAAGTACTTGCCACCCGTGCGCGTGTCGGGGTGGCCGGACTCCAGGCCCTTCAGGTTGCCCACGTAGTCGGCGAACATCAGGCTGACGCCGCTCCACACGCCGATCAGCGACGAGAACGACGACGCCCAGAACCCCACCAGGAACAGCGTGCCGAACCACTGGCCGTAGCGGTCCTGCAGCACGTCGGCGAGGTCGAGCAGGCCGCGGTCGCCGGTGGCGACGGCGATGTTGGCCGAGAACAGCAGCTCGGCCCCGACGACCAGCATCGCGACGACGAACAGCCCGGTCATGCCGTACGCGACGCCGTTGTCGAGGCGCATCACCTTCATGTAGCGCGGCGTCGACCAGCCCTTCTCGCGCAGCCAGTAGCCGTACGCCGCCAGGGTGATCGTGCCGCCGACGCCGCCGGCCAGGCCGAGGACGTAGATCAACGAGCCGCCCGGGATGATCGGCCGGAAGCCGAGCACGATCTCACCGAGGTTCGGGACGGCGACGATCGCCGCGCCGATCACGGTGACGAACATGATGCCGACGAAGACGGTGATGACCTTCTCGAAGGTCGCGTAGCTGCCGAACCACACCAGCGCGAGCCCGAGCAGGCCCGAGACGATCGCGACCACCCGCAACGACAGGTCGGGGAACAGGGTGACGATCGGCAGCGCGGACGACGACATCGCCGTCGCGCCGTAGACGAAGCCCCAGATGACGATGTACGGGGCGAAGTACCAGGTGGTCCACGGCCCGAGGCTGCGCCAGCCCTCGAAGATCGTGCGGCCGGTGGCCAGGGAGTAGCGTCCGGCTCCCTCGACCAGGATCACCTTGAGGATCGCGCCCAGCACGGCCACCCACAGCAGCGTGTAGCCGTAGTTGGCACCGGCGACGAGCGTCGCGACGAGGTCGGCCGCGCCGACGCCCGTCGCCGCGACCACCAGGCCGGGCCCGATCACCTTCCACCGCGGCGGGCCGCTGGTCTCGTCGGTCTGGGGCGAGGCGTCCTGGCTCATGCCGGGCGGGCTCCTTCGTCGGCGTCCGGGGAGGAATGTCCGGTGATCCTCGCGTGAATCCCCCTGCGGATCAAACCCGCGGGCTGCGGCAGACTGGCCGCATGAGCGACCCCACCGAGACGAGCGACCTCGCCGCACGCGTCCTCGACGCGATCGACGAGGCGCAGATCGCCGCCGACCTCGCGACGCTCGTGTCCTACCCGAGCGTCGACGGCACGGACGCCGAGAACGACGTGCAGCAGTGGTGCGCCGGGCGTCTCGGCGAGCTCGGTCTCGACGTCGACCACTGGCCGATCGACCTCGCCGCCGCCCGTCAGGACCCCGAGTTCCCGGGCATGGAGACCGAGCGCGAGGAGGCGTGGGGCTGCGTCGGGTCGTGGTGGGCCAAGGACTCCGCCAGCGACGACGACCCGTGGCCCGCGCTCGTCCTGAACGGCCACGTCGACGTCGTCCCTCCCGGCGACCTCGAGCTGTGGCCCAACCACGACCCCTTCACGCTGCGCCTCGACGGCGGGCAGTGGTGGGGCCGCGGTGCCAACGACATGAAGGGCGGCGTCGCCGCGATCATCGGCGCGGTCGCGGCGCTCAAGGCCGCGAAGGTGCCGCTGCGCCGCTCGCTCGCGGTGCACACCGTCATCGGCGAGGAGGACGGCGGCCTCGGCACCTACGGCACGCTCCAGCGCGGCCACACCGGCGACATGTGCGTCATCGCCGAGCCCACCGCCCGCGAGGTCGTCGCGGCGAACGCCGGCTCGCTGACGTTCCGCATCGGCATCCAGGGCGCCTCGACGCACGGGTCGACGCGGCTGGCGGGCGTCAGCGCGATCGAGAAGTTCGAGGTCCTGCACCGCGCGCTGCACGACCTCGAGCGGCACCGCAACGCCGACAGCCACCCGCTGTTCGCGCACCTCGACCTGCCGTGGCCCATCTCGGTGGGCACGATCAGCGCCGGCGACTGGGCGAGCACCGTGCCCGACCGCTGCGTCGTGGAGGGCCGCTACGGCGTCATGCCCGGCGAGTCGGTCGTGGAGGCGAAGTCGGCGTTCTTCGCCGCCCTGATGGAGGCCTGCATGGGCGACCCGTGGCTGCGCGACCACCCCGTCGACCTCACCTGGCCCGGCGGGCTGTTCGCGCCCGGCCAGCTGGTCGAGGGCCACCACCTGCTGCCCGACG
>NZ_JBMGQR010000029.1:0-47424 GCF_049059935.1 Solicola agrisoli
GGCCACCAGCTCCCTCGAGCTCGGCATCGACATGGGCGCGGTCGACCTCGTGATCCAGGTCGAGTCGCCGCCGTCGGTCGCCAGCGGGCTGCAGCGCGTGGGCCGCGCCGGCCACCAGGTGGGCGAGACGTCCACCGGCGTCGTGTTCCCCAAGCACCGCGCCGACCTCCTGCAGGCCGCGGTCACCGTCGAGCGCATGCGCGAGGGCGCCATCGAGTCACTGCGCGTGCCCGCCAACCCGCTCGACGTCCTCGCCCAGCAGACCGTCGCCGCCTGCGCGCTCGAGCCCGTCGACGTCGACGACTGGTACGCCGCCGTCCGCCGCACCGCCCCGTTCGGCAGCCTGCCGCGCTCGGCGTTCGACGCCACCCTCGACCTCCTGGCCGGCCGCTACCCCTCCGACGAGTTCGCCGAGCTGCGCCCCCGCATCGTCTGGGACCGCGTCGGCGGCACCCTCACCGGACGCCCCGGCGCCCAGCGCCTGGCCGTCACCTCGGGCGGCACCATCCCCGACCGCGGGCTGTTCGGCGTCTACATGGTCGGCGAGAAGGCCGCCCGCGTCGGCGAGCTCGACGAGGAGATGGTCTACGAGTCACGCGTCGGCGACGTCTTCGCGCTCGGCGCCACCAGCTGGCGCATCGAGGACATCACGCACGACCGCGTGCTCGTCAGCCCCGCCTACGGCCAGCCCGGCAAGCTGCCGTTCTGGAAGGGCGACAGCCTCGG
Organism: Solicola agrisoli; assembly: GCF_049059935.1. Lineage (NCBI taxonomy): Bacteria > Bacillati > Actinomycetota > Actinomycetes > Propionibacteriales > Nocardioidaceae > Solicola > Solicola agrisoli. The sequence continues at coordinate 727 of NZ_JBMGQR010000029.1, forward strand.
ACGCCCCTACGAGCTCGGCCGGGCGGTCGGCGCGTTCACCCGCACCCTCACCGGCGCCACCCCCGACGACGCCCGCACCCGCTGCCTCGACGCCGGGCTCGACGCGTGGGCCACCGACAACCTGCTCTCGTTCGTCGGCGAGCAGCACGAGGCCACCGGCCACGTCCCCCACGACCAGCTGCTGCTGCTCGAGCGGTTCCGCGACGAGCTCGGCGACTGGCGCCTGGTCCTCCACTCCCCCTTCGGCATGCAGGTGCACGCCCCCTGGGCGCTGGCCATCGGCGCCCGCATCCGCGAGCGCTTCGGCACCGACGGTGCGTCCATGGCCTCCGACGACGGCATCGTCGTCCGGCTCCCCGACACCGACGACGAGCCGCCCGGCGCCGACCTGTTCGTGCTCGAGCCCGACGAGGTCGACCAGGTCGTCACCGACGAGGTCGGCGGGTCGGCCCTGTTCGCGTCCCGCTTCCGCGAGTGCGCCGCCCGGGCGCTGCTGCTGCCGCGCCGCAACCCCGGCAAGCGGTCGCCGCTGTGGCAGCAGCGCCAGCGGTCGGCCGCCCTGCTCGAGGTGGCCCGCAAGTACCCGAGCTTCCCGATCGTGCTCGAGGCCGTGCGCGAGTGCCTGCAGGACGTCTACGACGTGCCGGCGCTGGTGTCGCTGATGGACGACGTCGCCGCGCGACGCGTGCGCGTCGTCGAGATCACCACCCAGCAGCCGTCGCCGTTCGCGCGGTCGCTGCTGTTCGGCTACGTGGCCGCGTTCCTCTACGAGGGCGACAGCCCGCTCGCCGAGCGTCGGGCCGCGGCGCTCTCGCTCGACACCTCGCTGCTGTCCGAGCTGCTCGGACGCGCCGAGCTGCGCGACCTGCTCGACCCCACCGTGCTCGCCGACACCGAGTCCGAGCTGCAGCGCCTCGCCGACGACCGCAAGGCCAAGGGGGTCGAGGGCGTCGCCGACCTGCTCCGCGTCCTCGGCCCGCTCTCCACCGAGGAGGTCGAGGCCCGCATCACCGAGCCCGCCCAGGCCTCGGCGTGGCTCGTCGACCTCACCCAGGACCGTCGCGCGCTGCGCGTCTCGTTCGCCGACCGGCAGTGGTGGGTCGCGGTCGAGGACGCCGCCCGCCTGCGCGACGCGCTCGGCGTCCCCATCCCCATGGGCACGCCCGACGCGTTCGTCATGCCCGTCGACGACCCCCTCGGCGACCTCGTCAGCCGCTTCGCCCGCACCCACGGCCCGTTCGTCACCACCGACGTCGCGGCGCGGCTGGGGCTCGGCGTGGCCGTCGTGCACGACGTGCTGGTGCGCCTGTCCGGAGCCGGACGCATCGTCGAGGGCGAGTTCCGTCCCGGGGCGCAGGGCGCCGAGTGGTGCGACGCCGAGGTGCTCCGACGCGTCCGGCGCCGCTCGCTCGCCGCGCTGCGGCACGAGGTCGAGCCCGTCGAGGTCTCCACGCTCGGGCGCTTCCTGCCCAGCTGGCAGCACGTGGGCGGCCGCCTGCGCGGCGTCGACGGCGTCGTCACCGTCATCGAGCAGCTCGCCGGGGTGCCGGTACCGGCGTCGGCGCTCGAGCCGCTCGTGCTGCGCTCGCGCGTCATCGACTACGCGCCGTCGATGCTGGACGAGCTCACCTCCACCGGCGAGGTGGTGTGGGCCGGTTCGGGCTCGCTGCCCGGCAACGACGGCTGGGTGGGCCTGCACCTGGCCGACACCGTCGACCTCACCGTGCCCGACGCCGCCCCGCACGACCTCGACCCGCTCGAGACCACCGTCCTGGAGGCGATGGCCGGTGGCGGCGCCTACTTCTTCCGCACGCTGTCGGACGCCGTGGGCTCGACGGACGACCAGGCCCTCGCCGCGGCCCTGTGGCAGCTGGTCTGGGCCGGTCACCTCACCAACGACACCCTCGCGCCGCTGCGGGCCCTGATCGGGGCGGGCCGCACCGCCCACCGCTCCAAGGCCGCCACCCCGCGCAGCCGGTCGGTCCGCGGACGCCGTCCGATGCGGCCCGGTCGGCCCAGCATGCCGTCGCGCACGGGCCCACCCGCCGTCGCCGGACGCTGGTCGCTGCTGGAGCGACCCGTCGTCGACGTCACCGTCCGCGCGGCCGCGATGGGAGAGCTGCTGCTCGACCGCTACGGCGTCGTCACCCGCGGATCGGTGCAGGCCGAGCACGTGCCGGGCGGCTTCCAGGCCATCTACAAGGTGCTCAGCGGCTTCGAGGACGCCGGCCAGTGCCGCCGCGGCTACTTCGTCGACTCCCTCGGTGCCGCCCAGTTCGCCACCGCCGGTGCCGTCGACCGCCTGCGGTCGCACTCCCGCCAGGACGGCCAGCAGACCGAGACCACCGCCCCCTCGGCCCTGACGCTCGCCGCCACCGACCCCGCCAACCCCTACGGCGCCGCCCTCCCGTGGCCCGAGCCGGCCGGCACGCACCGCCCCGGGCGCAAGGCGGGCGCCCTGGTCGTGCTCGTCGACGGCGACCTCGCGCTCTACGTCGAGCGGGGCGGCAAGACGCTGCTCACCTTCCTCGACGACACCGACCGCCTGCAGCCGGCCGTCGACGCCCTGGCCCTGGCCGTCCGCGACGGCGCCCTGGGTCGTCTCACCGTCGAGAAGGCCGACGGGGCGCAGGTGCTGGGCACCCCGCTGGCCGACGCCCTCGAGCAGGCCGGGTTCCACGCCACCCCGCGCGGCCTGCGGATCCGGTCGTGACCGGTGCCTGAGGGCGACACCGTCTACCGCGCCGCGCAGAACCTCGCCGCGGCGCTGGACGGCGAGGTGCTGGTCAAGACCGACTTCCGGGTGCCGCAGCTGGCCGTCACCGACCTGTCGGGGCGCACGATCGAGTCGGTGCGCAGCCGCGGCAAGCACCTGCTGATGGACCTCGGCGACCACGTCGTCCACTCGCACCTGAAGATGGACGGCTCCTGGCACCTGTACACGCCGCAGAGCACGTGGAAGCGGCCCGCCCACCAGGCGCGCGTGGTGCTCAGCACCGCCGACCGGGTCGCCGTCGGCTTCCTGCTGGGCGTCCTCGAGGTCTGGACGGCCGACGAGGCCGCCACCGCCCTCGACTACCTGGGCCCCGACCTGCTCGGCCCGGACTGGGACGCCGACGCGGCCGTCGCGGCGGTCGCGTCCGACCCCGACCGCGGGGTGGCGATGGCGCTGCTCGACCAGCGCAACCTCGCCGGCGTGGGCAACGTGTACGCCAACGAGCTGTGCTTCGTCGCCGGGCTCCACCCGGAGGCACCGGTCTCGGCGATCGCCGACGTCCCACGGCTGATCGACCGCACGTCGCGGCTGCTCAACGCCAACTCGCGCCGCGCCATGCGCTGCACCACCGGCGACCTGCGGGCCGGGCACGAGCTGTGGGTCTACGGACGATCGGGGCGTCCGTGCCGGCGCTGCGGCACCCGGATCGCCAAGGGCGAGATCGGCGAGGACCCGCTGATGATGCGCGTCAGCTTCTGGTGCCCCCGCTGCCAGCCCGCCCCGTAGCGGTCGACGACCGCGTGCCGTCAGGCGGGATGCCGGGGCGTGCGGCTACGGCTCGTGCCTGGACACCAGGCCGTTGCGGACGGCGACGGCCACGGCCTCGACCCGCGAGTGGGCGCCGAGCTTGGAGAGCACGGCGCGGACGTGGGTGCGGACGGTGGTGATGCTGATGCCCATCGAGTCGGCCATGACCGAGGTGCTCTGGCCGGCGCACATGCGGGCCAGGGTCTCGCGCTCGCGACTGGTGAGGGTGGGCATGCCGCCGTCGAGCTCGCGGGGCCCCGGCGTGGTGAGGGCGACCATCGAGCGCTCGCCGGCGCTGCGTCCGCCGCGGGCGTCGACCGCCGCACGGGTCGAGGGGTCGAGGCGCGCCTCGCGGGCGCGGTGCAGCGACTCGGCCACCAGGGCCGCCGGGTCGCCGTGGTTGCCCTCGGCGTAGGCCGAGGCCACGCCGCTGCCGATGCGGATGGTGTCGCCGCCGACCGAGAACGGCTCGCCGATCGTGCGCGAGATGCGCGCGATGACGATGTCGAGGTCGAGGGGCGTGCGCACCTCGACCAGGACGGCGATCTGGTGCTCGGCCACCTGGACGACCGAGTCTCCCGAGCGGGCGACGCTCGAGATGCGCGCCGCCGCGTGCGTGTAGGACTCGCGCAGCTTGTCGGCCAGCGTCGGGTCCTGGCTGGCGGACTCCTCGGCCCGCTTGAGGTCGACGCCCACCACCCCCACGACACCGGACTGACGCGACAGGCGCGTCATCGAGTAGCGCACCCGCTCCACGAAGTCGTCGAGGTCGTTCTGTCGTCGCTGGTCGTTCATCGCAGCCCCCTCGCTCACGCTCGCGATCCTGATGATGCCGTAGTCGGACTCGGGCCCGTCGCCGGCGCGGACCATGTCCCACCGGACGGGTCCGGTGGCGCGGGAGATCCCGGCGGGCATCGGGACGGTGCCCGTGTGGTCCGCGAGGTGCTCCAGCATCTGGTCCACGGCCTCGACGTGCTCCTCCGGCGCATGGTTGCGCACGAGGTCGCCGGGACGAACCGTCCACGCGGCACCGCGTCGGTTGCTCCACCGCACCCGGCCCCGGTGGCCGGGGCGCAGGTCGACCACGGCGATCGGGTCGCGGGTGTCGCGGCTCACGCGCTCGAGAACACCCGCCAGGGCCCGCTCGACCATGGGCCGCGCAGCCACGGGCTCGCGGCGGCGTGAGTCAACTGCATCAGGTCGCACCATCACATTGTGTCAGTTTTCACGCTGGAACGTCTTCAAACCCGCCGGAGGGGACGATCAAGCAGCGTAGGCCGGTGCCGTCCCGGTGGAGGAGGACACCTCGGACAGGGCGGTCGCTTCATCGACCTCGAGCAGCACACCGACGTCGCGGAGGACCTGCGAGAGCGGGACGCCGAGGGCTCCGCAGAGCGAGGCCAGCAGCTCCGACGAGGGCTCCTTCTGGCCGCGCTCGACCTCGGAGATGTAGCCCAGGCTCACTCGTGCGCGCGAGGACACCTCGCGCATGGTGAGCCCCTGGGCGAGCCGACGCTGCCGGAGCACGTCGCCCACCAGCTGGCGCAGCAGCACCATGGCACTCCTCCCTCGGGCCGTCGACAGGACGGCCATCATCTCACCAACACCGCGCCTGCGCTGCTTCTTCCGGCGGGCCCGACGACGGCCCGCTCAGCGCTGGACGGCGCGGGCGAGGAGCGCGAGCGCCTCGCGCACGGCTGCGGCGCGCACCGCGGCGCGGTCGCCGTCGAGGTCGAGGCGCTCGACGGCGGTGCCGGTGGGCGTCGCGACGGCGACGTAGACGGTGCCCGGCGGGTGTCCCTCGCTCGGGTCGGGCCCGGCGACGCCCGTGGTGGACAGGCCGAAGGTCGCGCCGAGGCGGTCGCGGACGCCGACGGCCATCTGCCGGGCGGTGCCGGCGTCGACGGTGCCGGCGCGCTCGAGGTGCGCCGGGTCGACGCCGAGCAGGGTCGCCTTGAGGTCGGGCGCGTAGGCGACCACTCCCCCGCGGACCACGTCGGACGCACCGGGCACGGCGACGAGGTCGGCGACCACCAGCCCACCGGTCAGCGACTCGGCGACGGCCACGGTGGAGCCGGCCTCGCGGAGTGCGTCGACCACGGTCGACGACGTGGTCATGCCGCCGCCCGGGCCTCTCGCCGCATCCGGACCGCCTGCATCACGTAGTCGACGGCCGTGACCACCGTGACGACCACGGCGAGCACCATCGCGACGTGCGTGACCCAGAGCAGGATCGTGGACAGCGTGCCGCCCCAGAGCTCGAACGGCAGCAGGTAGCCACCGAGGGCCACCGACTGCAGCGTGGTCTTGATCTTGCCCCCGCGGCTCGCGGGCATGACGCCGTAGCGGATGACCACGAAGCGCATCAGCGTGATGCCCCACTCGCGCACGAGCACGACGATCGTGACCCACCACCAGAGCACGCCGATGATCGACAGGCCGACGAAGGCCATGCCGGTGAGCGCCTTGTCGGCGATCGGGTCGGCGATCTTGCCGAAGTTGGTCACCAGGCCCCGGCTGCGGGCGATCTCGCCGTCGATGCGGTCGGTGATCATCGCGAGCGCGAACACCACGAAGGCGACGACGCGCAGCGTGGTGTCCTGCCCGTCGTCCATGAGCAGCACCCAGGCGAACAGCGGGACGAGCGCGATGCGCAGGACCGTCAGGGCGTTGGCGATGTTGAGGTTGCTCACCGGGGGCTTCTCGGCGACGCCGGTGCCGTCCGCGGCCGGCTCAGCCATGGTGGTTCCCTTCGGCGACGGGCTCGGCCACGAGGTCGATGCCGTCGTGGCCGGTGACGATCGCGGCCACCATAGCGCCCACCTGCGGGGACTCGCCCGACGTGACGATCCGGACGCACCCGTCGACCTCGGGGCCCTGGTGGGCGGCCCGGCCGACGACGCCGTCGGCGACGTCCTCGACGAGCACCTCGACGACCTCGCCGACGCGCTCCTCCGCGCGCTGGTCGGTGAGCTCCTCGACCAGGCGGCTGACGTGGTCGACGCGCGCGAGCACCTCGTCCTCGTCGTGCTTGCCGTCGAGGTCGGCCGCGGCGGTGCCGTCCTCGTCGGAGTAGCCGAAGACGCCGGTGGCGTCGAGGCGCGCGGCGACCAGGAAGTCGCAGAGGATCTCGAGGTCCTCCTCGGTCTCGCCGGGGAAGCCGACGATGACGTTGCTGCGGATGCCGGCCAGCGGGTCGTGCGAGCGCACCTGGTCGAGCAGGCCGAGGAACCGCTCGGGGTCGCCGAAGCGGCGCATCCGGCGCAGCACCGGCGCCGACGCGTGCTGGAAGGACAGGTCGAAGTACGACGCGACGCCTGGCGTGGTGGCCATGACCTCGACCAGGCCCGGACGCGTCTCGGCGGGCTGCAGGTACGAGACGCGCACGCGCTCGACGCCCGGGACGGCCGTCAGCTCGGGCAGCATCGTCTCGAGCAGGCGCAGGTCGCCGAGGTCCTTGCCGTACGAGGTGGAGTTCTCGCTGACCAGGAACAGCTCCTTGGCCCCCTGCGAGGCGAGCCAGCGGGCGTCGTCCAGCACGTCGGTGGGGCGCCGCGAGACGAACGAGCCGCGGAACGCCGGGATGGCGCAGAAGGTGCAGCGGCGGTCGCAGCCCGAGGCGAGCTTGAGCGGGGCCATCGGGCCGTCGGTGAGGCGCATGCGCGCGGCCGACGGACCGCCGGCCGGGACGATGCCCGCGGGCAGGTCGGGCTCGGCGACGCGGTGCCCGGGCACGACGGCGGTCGCCGCCGCGCGCTCGACGGGCGTGATGGGCAGCAGGGTGCGGCGGTCGACGGGCACGTGCGGCTTGGGCGCGTCGCCGGCCAGGATGCGGCGCAGGCGGTCGCCGATGTCGGGGTAGCTGTCGAAGCCGAGGATCGCGTCGGCCTCGGGCAGCGCGTCGGCGAGCTCGTTGCCGTACCGCTCGGCCATGCAGCCGACGGCGACGACGGCGCGCGCCTTGCCGTCCTTGAGGTCGGCGGCGGCCAGGACGGTGTCGACCGAGTCCTTCTTGGCGGCCTCGACGAAGCCGCAGGTGTTGACCACGACCGTCTCGGCGTCGGCAGGATCGGCGACCAGGACGAACCCGTCACCGGCCAGGCGGGCGGCGAGCTCCTCGGAGTCGACCTCGTTGCGGGCGCAGCCCAGCGTGACCAGCGCGACGCTGGTGGGGGCGGTGGCGTTCTCGGTGGCAGTCATGCGACCACCAGGATAGGTGGCCGCCCGCAACCGACCGGTCTCAGGTCAGGCCTTGCCGATCTTGCGCTCGACGCGCTCGCCGGGGTCGCCGAGGCGGCCGATCGAGCGGTCGTTGACCCGGGCGGCGATCAGGCCGCCGTCCGAGGCGGTGATCGTGCCGCGGCCGACGAGCCGCACCTGGGCGGAGTCGCCGTCGGCGAGGCGCCCGACCCACACGGCCTGGCCCTCGGAGTCGCGGACGACGACGCGCGTCGACTCGCCGCGACCACGCAGGACGAGCTGGTTGGTGGTGGGGGCGCCGAGGCCGGCGACGCTGGAGGGGTCGACGGCGGGCTCGGTGGCCGCCGCGCTCGGGGCGACCGGCACCGAGTCGGCCGGCTCCTCGCCGCGGTCGGTGAGCAGGTGGCCGAGGCCCCAGATGATCGCGAGCACCATGACGACCCCCAGCAGCGCGCCCCAGTTGGGGCCGCCGGTGGTGAGCCGGATGGACGGCTTGGGCCCGGTGGCGAGCTCGGCCTCGAAGACCGTGCGGGCGCCGACGGGGGCCTGGGCGTAGTGGGCGTCGTAGTCGGCGACGAGCGCGGCGGCGTCCATGCCGAGGATGCGGGCCAGGCTGCGCAGGTGGCCGCGGGCGTAGAAGTCGCCACCGCACGGGGCGAAGTCGTCGATCTCGATGGCCTCGATGACGTGCGGACGGATGCGGGTGCGCTCGGCCATCGCGTCGACGCTCAGGCCGAGGCGACGCCTGGCCGCGGCGACCTGCTCGCCGACGACGGCCACCTCGGGCACGTCGGGCGTCCAGACCACCGGGGGCGGGCCCTCGACGGGCTCGGGCTCGCGGACGGCCGGGGTGGGCTCGAGCACCAGGCCAGGGCGGTCGGTGCGGGGGTCGAGGTGGCGTGCCTCGGGGAGCCAGGCGTGGTCGCGGTCGTCGTCGAGCGCGTGGTCGTGGCTGAGGGCGGTGGCGCCCATCGTCTGCGGGGCGTTGCGGACGAGGTTGGCGCGGATGGCGCGGCGGGCGGTCGCGGCACTCGCCACGATGCGGGCGGCGGGGCGCAGCGGACGCTCGTCCTCCACCGGCTCGGGCTCGGCCTCGGCGGCCTCCTCGTCGGCGGGCCGGTCGCGCTCCTGGTCGTAGACGTCGACGTCCGGGCGCTCGAAGGCCTGCTCGGGCACCTCGAGGGCCGGGCCGGCGACGGCGGGCACGGCGTCGCCGCCGGTGGACGGCACGACCTCGGCGACCACGGCGCGTCCGTCGGCGAGCTCGCGCAGCCGGGCGACGACGTCGGGCGTGACGGGTGTGGACAGGCCGACGCGGGTGGTGAACCGCTCGCCGGAGTGCAGGTCGACGTCGACCTCGCCGTCCTGCCAGGGGCGGCGGTGGCGTCGCACCGAGACCGCGGCGACGTCCGACCACGGCACGCCGGTCCAGGTTCGGCCGTCGCGGTAGCGGAACCCGTGGACGTCGACCACCATGACGGGGCTGCGGGCGTCGAGCGCCGCGGCCACGAAGACCGCGCCGACGAGCAGCAGCGGCACCGCGACGACGAGCGCCAGCGGCGCGCCGTCCAGGCCGCGCCACCCGTAGGCCAGCGCGAGGGCCACGGCCCCGAGGCCCACCAGGCCCAGCAGGGCGCCGTTGCGGCGCACCTCCACCGGGTCACCCACGTGCTGCTCGTCCATCTCGATCACTCCCCCTGGATGGTGGCGACGACGCCGTCGACCTCGTCGGGCTTGACGAGGACGTCGCGGGCCTTCGAGCCCTCGCTGGGGCCGACGACCCCGCGCGACTCGAGGATGTCCATGAGCCGGCCCGCCTTGGCGAAGCCGACCCTGAGCTTGCGCTGCAGCATCGACGTGGACCCGAACTGCGTCGACACGACCAGCTCGATCGCGGCGACCACGAGGTCCATGTCGTCGCCGATGTCGTCGTCGAGCTCGCGCTTGGACGCCGGCTGCACCGTGACGTCCTCGCGGTAGACCGGCTGCAGCTGCTCCTTGCAGTGCCGGACGACGTGCTCGATCTCGGTCTCGGTGATCCAGGCGCCCTGCATGCGCATCGACTTGCTCGCACCCATGGGCAGGAACAGGCCGTCGCCGAGGCCCACCAGCTTCTCGGCGCCGGGCTGGTCGAGGACGACACGGCTGTCGGCGAGCGAGGAGGTGGCGAACGCCAGGCGGCTCGGCACGTTGGCCTTGATCAGGCCGGTGACGACGTCGACGCTGGGTCGCTGGGTGGCGAGCACCAGGTGGATGCCGGCGGCGCGGGCCAGCTGGGTGATGCGGACGATCGCGTCCTCGACGTCGCGCGGGGCGACCATCATGAGGTCGGCGAGCTCGTCGACGACCACCAGCAGGTACGGGTACGGCGCCAGGACGCGCTCGCTGCCCGGGGGCGCCTCGAGCTTGCCCGAGCGGACCGCCTTGTTGAACTCGTCGACGTGGCGGAAGCCGAAGTTCGCGAGGTCGTCGTAGCGCATGTCCATCTCGCGCACGACCCACTGCAGCGCCTCGGAGGCCTTCTTGGGGTTCGTGATGATGGGCGTGATCAGGTGCGGCACGCCCTCGTACGCGGTGAGCTCGACGCGCTTGGGGTCGACCATGATCATCCGCACCTCGTCGGGCGTGGCCCGCATGAGGATCGAGGAGATCATCGAGTTGATGAAGCTCGACTTGCCCGAGCCCGTGGCTCCGGCCACGAGCAGGTGGGGCATCTTGGCGAGGTTGGCGACGACGAAGCCGCCCTCGACGTCCTTGCCCAGCCCGACGACCATCGGGTGGTGGTCGCCGCGGGCCTTGCCCGAGCGGAGCACGTCGCCGAGCGAGACGATCTCCTTGTCGACGTTGGGGATCTCGACGCCGATCGCGGACTTGCCCGGGATGGGCGAGAGGATCCGTACCTCGTTGGAGGCCACGGCGTAGGAGATGTTCTTGGTGAGCGCGGTGATCTTCTCGACCTTGACGGCGGGGCCGAGCTCGATCTCGTAGCGCGTGACGGTGGGCCCGCGCGTGTAGCCGGTGACCTCGGCGTCGATGTTGAACTGCTCGAGCACCTCGGTCAGGCGCCCCACGACGTCGTCGGAGGCCTTGGAGCGCGCCTTGTGCGGCGTGCCCTCGCGCAGGACGTCGCTGCTGGGCAGCGTGTAGACGACGTCGCCCGACAGCGCGAGCTGCTCGGCGCGGGCCGGCAGCGGCGTCATCGGCGGCGGCTCGACGACCTCGGCCTCGTCCTCGACGACCGGCGTGACGGGCTCGGGGACGTCGACCTTCAGGCCGGGCTTGCGGCGCGTGGGCGGGTGCAGGTCGGGGACGGGGTGGTCGGCGTCCGCGTGGACGTCGGCCGGGGCCTCGGGGCCGTCGACGAGCGCGGAGTCGTAGGCGCGCAGGCGCTCCTCGCGCTCCTCGTCGGTCTCGCCGGGCTTCCTGCGGCGCGACTGCTTGTACGGCTTGCGGGAGGCGTCGGCGGCGATCTGGTCGTCGTCGTCCTCGGCGGGCTCGTCGACGTGGCGGCCCAGGGCGGCGTCGCGCAGCTCGGCGAGCCGGCGCGGGATCGCGTAGATCGGGGTGGCGGTGACCACGAGCACGCCGAACACGGCCACGAGCACGAGCAGGGGCACGGCCACGTACGTGGTGCGGAAGAGGTCGACGAGCACCGCGGACACGACGTACCCGACGGCGCCACCGGCCTCGCTGAGCACCTGGGGGTCGGTGGCGCGGTCGGACGGCCGGGGCAGGCCGTGGGCGATGTGCACCAGGCCGAGCACGCCGGCGGCGATCGAGCCCCAGCCGATGACCTGCCGGCCCGCGGGGCCGTTGGCCTCGGGGTGGCGCAGGGTGCGCCAGGCGACGACGAGCAGCACGACGGGCACGGCCCAGCCGAGCACGCCGACGCTGCCGGTGACGGCCTCGCGCAGGAAGCGGCCGACGCCTCCCGGGACGTGCCACCAGACGGACGCGGCGACGACGATCGCCAGACCGATCAGCCCCAGCCCCACGCCGTCGCGGCGCTGCTCGGGGTCGAGGTCGCGGGCCGCGGAGCCGATGCTCCGTGCCACCGCGCCGACGAGCCCCGCGATGCCCAGCCACAGGGCTGCGAGCCCTCGGCCGAGCGCCATCAGGGCGCGCGGAACTGGTCCAGGTCCGCTGCGCTTCGGGGGCGTGCTCCGCTTCTTCTGCGGAGGACGCTTGCCCTGGGGCGCTTTCTTGGCCTGGCTGCCGGACGACCGCGTGCGCGCGTTGCTGCGCGCCCGCGGTGGGGAAGACGTGCGGGTCGCCATGCCAGCACCCTAGGGTCGGACCACACCAGCCCCAGGTATCCCACGCCGGGGCCCGGCCCCGAACCCAGGCGGACATGGATCTCGACGATGTGCTGAGCGCCCTCCCCGACCACCGGTGGGAGGTGCTGCAGGCGCGCGTCGAGCGCTGGCGGCCCGACCTGGTGGAGGCCCTCACCGGTCTCTACGACGATCCCGAGGGCGTCGCCGACCGTCTCGTGGCCCTCGCCGCGGCCCGGTTCGCCGAGCGGGACGACGACCTGCACGCCCTCGACCTGCGCCGCTCGCTGGCACCGGACTGGTTCCAGCGGCCCGGCGCACTGGGCTACGCGGCGTACGCCGAGAGGTTCGCCGGGACGCTGGCCGACGTCGCGTCGCGCACGGGCTACCTGCGCGACCTCGGCGTCACCTACCTGCACCTGATGCCCCTGCTGCTGCCGAGGCCCGGCAACAGCGACGGCGGGTACGCGGTGATGGACTACGGCACCGTCCGTCCCGACCTCGGCACCATGGACGACCTCCGCGCCCTCACCACGACGCTGCGCGCCGAGGGCATCAGCCTGTGCCTGGACCTCGTGCTGAACCACGTGGCTCGCGAGCACGACTGGGCGGTGCGGGCCCGCGCCGGGGAGCAGCGCTACCGCGACTACTTCATGGTCCACCCCGACCGCACCGTCCCCGACGAGTACGAGCGCACCCTGCCCGAGGTGTTCCCCGACTTCGCGCCGGGCAGCTTCACCTTCGACGCCGAGCTCGACGGCTGGGTGTGGACGACGTTCAACTCCTTCCAGTGGGACGTCGACTGGTCCAACCCCGACGTGCTGGCCGAGTACGCCGACGTCGTGCTCGACCTGGCCAACCACGGCGTCGAGGTGCTACGGCTGGACGCGATCGCGTTCATCTGGAAGCAGCTGGGCACCAGCTGTCAGAACCTGCCGCAGGTGCACGGGCTCACCCAGGCGCTGCGCACCGTGACCCGGATCGCCTGCCCCGCGGTGGTGTTCAAGGCCGAGGCGATCGTCGGCCCGCAGGACCTGCCGTCGTACCTGGGGCGCGGGCGCCACCACGGCAAGGTCAGCGACCTCGCGTACCACAACGTGCTGATGGTCCACCTGTGGTCGATGCTCGCGACCCGCGACGCCCGGATGTCGTCGCACGCCCTGCAGCAGCTGCCCGCTCCCCCGTCCACCACCGCGTGGGTCACCTACGCCCGCTGCCACGACGACATCGGCTGGGCCGTCTCGGACGAGGACGCCGCCGCGGCGGGTCTGGACGGGTTCGCCCACCGCCGCTTCCTGTCGGACTTCTACGCCGGCGACTTCCCTGGCTCGTGGTCGCGGGGCCTGGTGTTCCAGGAGAACGCCGAGACGGGCGACCGCCGGATCTCGGGCAGCCTGGCCTCGCTGGCGGGTCTGGAGGCCGGCGACCCGCACGGACGCGACCGCGTCCTGCTCGCGCACGCGCTGGTGCTGGGCTTCGGCGGGCTGCCGGTGCTCTGGATGGGCGACGAGGCGGGCGTCGTCAACGACCACGCCTGGGCCGACGACCCCGCCCACGCCGACGACAACCGCTGGGTGCACCGCCCCCGCATGACCTGGCCCGCCCCCGACGAGCACGACGTCCGCTCCGGCCTGGCCGCTCTCGTCGCCGCCCGACGCGGGCTCCCCCACCTGCACGCCGCGGTGCCCACCGAGGTGCTCGACCCCGTCGATCCCGCCGTCCTCACCACCCTCCGCCGCCACCCGCTCGGGCCGCTGCTCGGTCTCTACAACGTCGGCGACGCGGCCGTCCGCGTCCCGGCCGCGGCCCTGGCGGCCGTGGGGCTCGACGCGTCCGCGCACGACCACGTGGGTGGGGGTCTGCTGCCTCGTGACGGGGACGACGTCTGGCTGGCTCCGTACGGGGTGGCGTGGCTGACTGCTGTCTAGGGCGGCGTCAGAGCGCGGCTGTCGCCTGAGGTGCTCGTACGACGAACGGCGCACCGACGGACGGGAAGGTGGTGGGCTCGGACTGTCTGCCGGGTGCGGGTCTCGCAGGGTGAGACGGCCGGGGCGCCGACCACGGCAAACAGTCGCGAAGCATGGTGAATTCACCGTGGTCGGCGACCGTTTGCCACGGTCGGTGTGACGGGTGGTGCCGATGGGGCTCGCCCGTCCACCCAGCGAGACAGGCACCCGGCCAAGGCGACCCGCCCGCGCCCACCCCGTCCGTCGGTGCCTTTCGGCGAGCACCTCAGCGGCGCCGCACGCGGTCTGGGGTGCTCGTGGGACGAAGAGCGCGCCGACGGACGCGGCGGCGGTGGGCTCGGGCTGTCTGCCGGGTGCGGGTCTCGCAGGGTGGGACGGCCGGGCTCCGACCACGGCAAACAGTCGTGAACCATGGTGAATTCACCGTGGTCGGCGACCGTTTGCCACAGTCGGTGTGACGGCTGGTGCCCTTGGGACGAAGCGTCCCACCCAGCGAGACGCCGCCACCCGGCCGTGGCGCCCGGCCCGCGCCTACCCCGTCCGTCGGTGCCTGTCGGCGAGCCGCCCGACGGCGCCGCACCCGAACTCAGGGGCGCCGCACCCGACCCCACGGAGGAGGAGGTTTCAGGCCTCCAGCACGATCGGCAGGATCATCGGCCGGCGACGGTGGGCGCCGGAGACCCAGCGGCCGACGGTGCGGCGCATGACCTGCTGCAGCTGGTGGGGGTCGCGGACGCCGTCGCGGATCGCGGCCTCGAGCGCGTCGGAGATGCGGGGCACGACCTCGGCGAAGACGCTGTCGTCCTCGGCGAAGCCGCGGGCCTGGACGGCGGGGCCGGTGATGATCGTGCCGGTGGTGGCGTCGATGGCCACGATCACGGACACGAAGCCCTCGTCGCGCAGGATCCGGCGGTCCTTGAGCTCGGACTCGGTGATGTCGCCCACCGAGGAGCCGTCGACGTAGACGTAGCCGCAGTCGACCTTGCCGGTGATGCGCGCGCGGCCGTCGACGAGGTCGACCACCACGCCGTCCTCGGCGATGACCACGCGGTCGGCCGGGACGCCGGTGGCGCGGGCCAGGGCGGCGTTGGCGTGCAGGTGGCGGACCTCGCCGTGCACCGGCATCACGTTGGACGGGCGGACGATGTTGTAGCAGTAGAGGAGCTCGCCGGCCGAGGCGTGGCCCGACACGTGCACCATCGCGTTGCCCTTGTGCACCACGCGGGCGCCGAGACGCGTCAGACCGTCGATGACGCGGTAGATCGCGTTCTCGTTGCCCGGGATCATCGACGACGCGAGCACCACGGTGTCGCCCTCGATGATCTGCACGCGGTCGTGGGAGTTGCCGGCCATCCGCGACAGCGCGGCCATCGGCTCGCCCTGGCTGCCCGTGGAGACCAGGACGAGGTCCTCGGGGCGGTGGTCCTCGATCTTGCGGCCGTCGACGAGGACGCCGTCGGGCACGTGCAGGTACCCGAGGTCGCGGGCGATGGCCATGTTGCGGACCATCGAGCGACCGATGTAGGCCACCTGGCGCCCGTGCTTGACGGCCATGTCGAGCACCTGCTGCACCCGGTGCACGTGCGAGGCGAAGCACGCGACGATGATTCGCTGGCTGCTCGCGGCGAACGCGCGGTCGAGCGCCGGGGTGATGTCGCGCTCGGTGGTGGTGAAGCCCGGCACGTCGGCGTTGGTCGAGTCGGTGAGGAACAGGTCGACGCCCTGCTCGCCGAGCCGGGCGAACGCCCGCAGGTCGGTGATGCGGCCGTCGAGCGGCAGCTGGTCCATCTTGAAGTCGCCGGTGTGCAGGACGACGCCCGCGGGGGTGCGGATCGCGACCGCGAGCGCGTCGGGGATCGAGTGGTTGACGGCCACGAACTCGAGCTCGAACGGCCCGAACGACTGCACCTCGTCGGCGGCGACCTCGTAGGTGGGGACGTCGCGCAGGCGGTGCTCGCGGAGCTTGGACTGCACGAACGCCAGCGTCAGCCGGCTGCCGACGAGCGGGATGTCGCCGCGCTCGCGCAGCAGGTAGGGCACCGCCCCGATGTGGTCCTCGTGCCCGTGGGTGAGGACGATCGCGACGACGTCGTCCAGGCGGCCGCGGATCGCGTCGAAGTCGGGAAGGATCAGGTCGACGCCGGGCTGGTCGTCCTCGGGGAACAGCACCCCGCAGTCGACGACGAGCAGCTTGCCCTCGTGCTCGAAGACGGTCATGTTGCGACCGATCTCGCCGATGCCGCCGAGCGGGAGGACCCGCAACCCGCCCTCGGGGAGCGGCGGCGGCGCGGACAGCTCGGGGTGGCTCTGGCTCATCGAGTCAGACCTCCAGCAGGTTCGAGGCCCCCAGCGCGGCACGCAGGGCGGCGACCTCGTCGTCGGTGGCGTCGACGAGGGGCGAGCGGACGGTGCGGTGCTCCAGGACCCCCAGCAGCTGCAGGCACGCCTTGGCGGTGATGACGCCCTGCGTGGTGGCGCTCATGATGGCGCCGACGGCGGGCAGCAGGCGGCGGTAGATGCCGACGGCGTCGTCGACACGACCCTCGTCGACGGCCGCGACCATCGCCGCGTAGTCCGCGCCCGCGACGTGCGCGACCACCGACACGACGCCGGCGGCGCCGTGGGTCAGCCACGCCAGGTTGAGGGCGTCGTCGCCGGAGTACAGCGCCAGGCCCGTCTCGGCCATCACCCACGACCCGCCCGCGATGTCGCCGACGGCGTCCTTCACGGCCACGACGCGCGGGTCGGCGGCGACCTCCGTGTAGGTCTGGGGCGCGATGCGGACGTTGGTGCGCCCGGGGATGTCGTAGAGCATCACCGGCAGGTCGCCCGCCTCGACGACGGTCTCGAAGTGGCGCAGCAGGCCCGCCTGCGGGGGCTTGTTGTAGTACGGCGAGACCAGCAGGGTGCCGTGCGCGCCCGCGGTGGCCGCCTGGCGTGCCAGCCGCACCGACGCGGCCGTGTCGTTGGTGCCGACGCCCGCGATGACGGTCGCGCGGTCGCCGACGGCCTCGAGCACGGCGGCCAGCAGGCGCCCGTCCTCGTCCGGCGTGGTGGTGGGCGACTCGCCCGTGGTGCCGCTGACGACGAGCCCGTCGTTGCCGGCATCGACCAGGTGGGCGGCGACCTTCTGCGCGGCCGGGAGGTCGAGCGACCCGTCGGGCCCGAACGGCGTCACCATGGCGGTGAGCACCCGTCCGAACGGCGCCGCGGGCGTGGCGAGCGGAGAGGTCATGGGCCGCAGCCTAGCGTTCTGGGTCCGGACGGCAGTCGTCCCGGTGCTGTCCGCTCGGGGGCCCGGACAGCACCGGGACACGCGCTACATCGCCGGGGACGTGCGAAGCGTTACAGGTCATTCACATTTTCTTCCGCGTGCCGCGAGGATGGCCCCGTGACGGACCACGAGCTCGACGTCGACACCGCCAGCCGCCCCGCCGGGCCGGGCATCCGCGAGGGCGAGGTGACCGACCGCTGGAACACCCCCAACGGCACGCCGAACGGCGGCTACCTGCTCGCGATCGCCCTGCGGGGCCTGGCCGAGGACGTGGACGCGCCCGACCCGCTCGTCGCGGCGATGTCGTACCTGCGCCCCGCCGTGCCGGGGCCGGTGAGCCTGGAGCAGTCGGTGCTGCGGGCCGGCAAGCGGGTCACCACCGCGGAGTCGACGGTGAGCCAGGACGGCAGGGCGGTCGCCCACCTGGTGGCGAGCTTCGGCGACAGGTCGACGTCGTCCGGGCCGTCGGTCGAGCTGGGCGCGCCGCCCGACCTGCCGCCGCCGGACGAGTGCCTCGACCCCGGCCTGACCGCGATGTCGGGCCCGAACGGCCCCATGACGATCGCCGACCGCGGCGTCTACCGGCTCGCGTCGGTGCCCGGCTGGGCGCAGGGCCGACCGTCCGGCGACCCCACCGCCCAGTTCTGGGTGCGCTTCGCCGACGGGCGCCCGGTCGACCGTCTCGCGCTGGCGTTCCTCGTCGACGCCTGGCCGCCCGCCGTCGCCGAGCTCGGCCACCTCGCCGCGGTCACCGTCCAGCTGACCGTGCACCTGCACCGCGTGCCCGTCGGCCCCTGGGTCGCCTGCCGCGTCACCACCCGCCACCTCGTCGACGGCTACCACGAGGAGGACGTCGAGATCTGGGACGAGGACGGCAACCTCTGCGCTCTCTCCCGCCAGCTGGCTCTCGTCCTCTGAGGCGTCCCGACACCTCAGCTCGAGCTAGGCGCGCACGTACGTGACGACGTCGTAGCCCGTCTCGGCCTCGCGGGAGGTCTCGCGCCAGGCGGACCAGTCGACGTCGGGGAAGACGGTGTCGCCGTCGTGGGCGTCGTGCACGTGGCTGACGACCATGGTGTCGACGAGCCCCTGGGACAGGGCGTCGGCGTAGATGCGCGCTCCCCCGACGACGAACACCTCGGGATCGAGGCCCAGCCCGTGCGCGACCGCGTCGGCCACGGACGGCAGGACCGGCACGCCCTCGCCGAACATGCGGCGCTGGCGCGACACGACGATCGAGGTGCGCCCGGGCAGCTGGCCCATCGAGTCGAACGTCCGCGAGCCCATCACCATCACGTGGCCGGTGGTGAGGGCCTTGAAGCGCGGGAGGTCGCCCTCCAGCCGCGGCCAGGGCAGGCCGCCGTCGCGACCGATCACCCCGTTCGCGGCCACCGCGACGACGAGCGTGACGCTCATACGGCGATCGGCGCCTTGATGCCGGGGTGCGGGTCGTAGCCGGTGACCTTGACCGAGTCGACACCGAAGCCGTCGATCGTCGTGACCTGCGGGTCGAGCCACAGCTCGGGCAGCGGACGCGGCTCGCGGGTCAGCTGCTCGCGGGCCTGGTCGAGGTGGTTCAGGTACAGGTGGGCGTCACCGAGCGTGTGGACGAGGTCGCCCACGCCGAGGCCGGCGACCTGCGCCACCATGTGCGTCAGCAAGGCGTACGAGGCGATGTTGAACGGCACGCCGAGGAACACGTCGGCCGAGCGCTGGTACATCTGGCACGACAGCAGGCCCGGCCCGTCGTCCTGCGGCTGCACGTAGAACTGGAAGAACGCGTGGCACGGGGCGAGCGCCATGGCGCCGAGGTCGGCGACGTTCCAGGCGCTGACGAGGTGGCGGCGCGAGTCGGGGTCGGTCCTCAGGTTCTCCACGACGCCCGCGAGCTGGTCGATCGTGTCGCCGTCGGGCGTGGGCCACGAGCGCCACTGGTGGCCGTAGACCGGGCCGAGGTCGCCGTTCTCGTCGGCCCACTCGTCCCAGATGGTGACGCCGTTCTCGCGCAGCCAGGCGGTGTTGGTGTCGCCGGCGACGAACCACAGCAACTCGTTGACGACCGAGCGCACGTGCACCTTCTTGGTGGTGACGAGCGGGAAGCCGGCGCGCAGGTCGAAGCGCATCTGGTGGCCGAAGACGCTGAGCGTGCCGGTGCCGGTGCGGTCGCCCTTCTCCACGCCGTCGTCGAGGATCTTCTGCACGAGGTCGAGGTACTGCTGCACCCGCCGATCGTACTCCGGGCGACCGTCGGGACTGGTTGACTACGCCGCGTGACCCACCCCTCCGCGCCCCGACCGGCCTCGGCGTCCTCCCTGCGCGTGCTGACGTTCGCGCTCGCCGCCGCCCCCGTGATCGTGACCGTCGCCGTCCTGTTCGTCCTGGGCGTCCCGTCGGGCTCCCCCGACCTGCTGTCGGTGGCGTGCCTGGGGCTCGTGGCGGTCGGCGCGGTGATGGCCGAGACCGTCGGGTTCGTGGTCCCGGCCATCCCTGCAGGCGGCACCTACGACCCCCAGCACGTCGCGAACGAGTCGGTCGCCACGTTCCAGACCGCCGCGATCCGCCGGTTCGTCGCGATCGAGGCGCCGTTCATCGTGTCGCTCGCGCTTGGCTTCTCGTTCACCGAGTCCGCGTGGCCGGTGCTGGTCACCGTGGTCCCGACGGTCCTGCTGATCCTGCTCGAGATCGCCCCCAGCCGTCGCAACGCCGACCGCACCGCGGCGCGGCTCGAGCGCGAGGGCGCCCCCTCCTACCTGCACCAGGGCCTCGGCCTGGCCTAGTTTCGAGGCATGCCCGACGTCACGTACCCCGAGGTCGGCGCCACCGCGGGCGACCTGCCCACCGGCTACCACCACGTCCGCGCCGAGCGCGTGGTCGGCCACGGACGCGAGCACTTCGAGCGCGCCGCCGACGACCTGCTCTCCGGCGAGGTCCAGCGGCGGGCCGGGACGACCGTCCGGCTCTCGCAGGTGCCGCTGCGCGAGGGCACCCATGTCCAGATGCGGCTGCGCCTCGGGCCGCTGGGGTTCGACGCGCCCTGCCTGGTGGTGTGGGCCGAGAGGACGCCCGACCGCTGCGGCTTCGCCTACGGGACGCTGCCCGGCCACCCCGAGCGCGGCGAGGAGCGGTTCGAGCTGCGCCTGGCCCCGTCGGGCGAGGTGACCTTCGTGATCACCGTGTTCTCGACGCCCGCCCGCTGGTTCACCCGGCTCGGCGGGCCGGTGGGCCGTCTCGTCCAGGGCCGGATGACGCGCCGCTACCTGGGCGCGCTGGCGTCCCCCACCGCCTGACAAGATGGCGCGATGAGCCCCACAGCCGACGTCAGCGTCCGCGTCGCGTGGTCCGCGGACGCCGAGGCCGTGGCCTGGGTGCAGGTGCGCGCCTGGCGTGAGGCGTACGCCGACGTCATGCCCGCCGACGTGCTCGAGGCGCTCGTCGAGGACGACGTCGCCGACGCCTGGCGCGGGTCGATGGCCCGACCCGGCGACGCGCGCAACCGGGTCCTGGTGGCCCTCGAGCGGGCCAACGTCCGCGGGTTCGCCGTGACGGCCCCCTCCGGCGACCCCGACGCCGACCCGGTCGCCGACGGGGAGGTGTCCGAGCTCGTCGTCCACCCCGACCACCGCGGCGCCGGCCACGGGTCGCGGCTGCTGCAGGCCGCGTCCGAGACGCTCGCCGCCGACGGCTTCCGGCGTGCGTCGATGTGGGTGCCCGCCGCCGCCGACGACCTCCGCGCCTTCGTCACCGGCACCGGCTGGGCCGCCGACGGCGCCCACCGCGAGCTGGCGCTGGACGCCGAGGGCGAGGTCACGCTCAAGCAGGTGCGGCTCCACACGTCGCTGGTGGACGAGCCGTCATGACCGGGTTCACCGGCGTCCCGGTGGACGCCCTCGACTTCTACGACGACCTCGAGCAGGACAACTCCAAGGTCTTCTGGACCGCCCACAAGGAGCGCTACGAGACGTCGGTGCGTGCGCCGGTCGAGGCCCTCGCCGCCGCGCTCGAGCACGAGTTCGGCGCCGCCAAGCTGTTCCGGCCCTACCGCGACGTCCGCTTCGCCAAGGACAAGACGCCGTACAAGACCCACCAGGGCGCGTTCGTGCAGACCGCCCCGGCCTGCGGGCTGTACCTCGAGGTCAACGCGGCCGGCCTGCGCACCGGCGCCGGCTGGTACCACGCCGAGCCCGCCGCCAAGCGCCGCTTCCGCGAGGCGGTGGACGACGACGCGTCCGGCCGCGCCCTCGTCGCGCTGCTCGACGAGGCCGCCACGCACGGCTTCGAGGTGGGCGGCGACCGGGTCAAGACGAGCCCGCGAGGCTGGGACGCCGACCATCCCCGCATCGGCCTGCTGCGCCACAACACGCTCACCCTCGGCAAGGTCTACGAGAACCCCGCCTGGCTGGCCACGCCCGAGACGCTCGAGCGCGTCGCCGCCGACTGGCGCGCGGCGCGTCCGCTGCTCGACTGGCAGTCGCGGCACGTCGTCGGCGCCCTCGATGACGCCGACGTCTGACCGCTCGGTCGTCGCCGACTCCCTCGGCGTGGGGGTCGCCACCGGGGTCTACGGCGTCTCGTTCGGCGCGATCGCGACGGCGTCCGGCCTGGACGTCTGGCAGGCGTGCGCGCTGTCGTTGCTGGTGTTCACCGGCGCGTCGCAGTTCGCGTTCGTCGGCGTGGTGGCCGCGGGAGGCTCGGCGCTCACCGGCGCGCTGACCGCCACCCTGCTCGGCAGCCGCAACACGTTCTACGGGCTCAGCATCGCCCAGCGTCTCGACGTCCGCGGCTGGCGGCGGCTCGCCGCGGCGCACCTGGTGATCGACGAGTCGACGGCCATGTCGGTCACCCGCGACACCCGCCGGCACGCGCGCCTGGGCTTCTACTGGACCGGCGCGTCGGTGTTCGTGCTCTGGAACGCGATGACGCTCGTCGGCGCCCTCGCGGGCGAGGCCATCGGCGACCCCCGCACCTACGGCCTGGACGCGGCCGTGGTGGCGGCGTTCGTCGGACTGCTGTGGCCGCGCCTGGTCACGACGAACGCCCGGCTGGTGGCCGCGGTGGGCGCACTGGCGGCGACGGCCCTGGTGCCGCTGGTCCCCTCAGGCGTCCCGATCATCCTCGGCGGCGCGGTCGCCGTCACCGTCGGCGTGGCGCTGCCGAGGAGGGCGACGGCGTGACGTCCTCCTCCCCGGTGCTCTGGATCGGCATCGCCGTCGCGGCAGTGCTCTGCTACGGGCTCAAGTACGCCGGGCTCGCCGGGCCGCAGCGCGTGCTCGACCATCCATGGACGGTGCGCGTCGCCGACCTGATCCCGGTGGGTCTGCTCGGCGCACTGGTGGCGGTGCAGCTGCTGCAGGCCCCGGACGGCGGCGCGCTGGTGCTGGACGCGCGGGTGCTGGGCGTCGCCGTGGCCGTCGTCCTGCTGCTCCTGAGGGCGCCGTTCCTGGTCGTGGTGGGCGGCGCGGCCCTCGTCGCGGCGCTCGTCCGGCTGCTCTGAGTCAGCCGAGGCCCAGCACGCCGTCGAGCCCGACGGTGACGCCGCGGAGGTCGACGACGCCGCGGAGGCCGGCGACGACGCCCGGCATGAACGACTCGCGGTGGATCGAGTCGTGACGCAGCGTGAGCGTCTCGCCCTGGTCGCCCAGCAGCACCTCCTGCGACGCGACGATGCCGCGCGACCGGACCGCGTGGACGCGGACGCCCTCGACGTCGGCGCCGCGGGCGCCCTTCTCGTCGTGGGTGGTCGCGTCGGGGATCGGCGCGCTGCCGGCCTCACGACGGGCGGCCGCGATCAGCTCGGCCGTGCGCTGGGCGGTGCCCGACGGCGCGTCGACCTTGTCGGGGTGGTGCAGCTCGATCACCTCGACGGACTCGAAGAACGGCGCCGCAACCTGGGCGAAGCGCATCATCAGCACCGCGCCGATGGAGAAGTTGGGGACCACGAGCACGCCCACCTGGGGATCGTCGCCGAGCAGCTCGCGCACCTCGGCCACCCGCTCGTCGGTGAACCCCGACGTGCCCACGACCGCGTGCACGCCGTGCTCGACGCACCAGCGCAGGTGCTCCATCACGGCGTCGGGGCGCGTGAAGTCGAGCGCCACCTGGGCGCCCGCGGCGGCGACGTCGTCGAGGTCGTCGCCGAGGTCGATCCGGGCGACGAGCTCGAGCCCGTCGGCGGCCTCGACCGCCGCGCACGACTCCGAGCCCATGCGTCCCTTGGCCCCGAGGACCGCCACCCTCACCACGTCAGCGCTCATGGCGCCCATCGTTCCATGCGGGCTCAGTCGTCCTCGTCCTCGTCCCAGTCGAGGTCGTCGTCGGCGGGCGCGGCGACCCTGGGGCCCGAGCCGAGCAGGCTGCGGGTGAGGGCCTCGCGGTCCGAGAGCAGCTCGTCGAGCGCCGTGACGAGGTCGGCGTCGACGACGTCGCGGTCGTCCAGCGCGGCGGTGAGCACCGTGCGGCGCACGAGCTCCTTGGCGAACGACGCGGTGACGCCGTCGGCCCTCGCGGCCGCGGCGTCCAGCGCGCCACCGGACAGCGGGAGGTCGCGGGCGTAGAGCGCGAACAGCCGCTCGCGGGCCCGCTGGTCGGGCAGCGGGACCTCGACGGCGAGGTCGACGCGCCCGGGCCGCTGCACCAGGGCGCTCTCGAGCAGGTCGGCGCGGTTGGTCGTCAGCAGGAAGGTGACGTCCGCGTCGCCGTCCAGTCCGTCGAGGGCGTCCAGCATCTCGAACAGCATCGAGTCCTGGCCGTCGGAGAGGTCGCGGTCCTCGGCGATCAGGTCGCAGTCCTCGAGCACGACGATGCCGGGCTGCATGGCGCGGGCGATCTTGGTGGCCTCGCGGACGAGCCCGAGCGAGCTGCCCGACAGCAGGACGGCGGTGGTGCCGGGCGTGCGTGCGAGCAGGTGGCGGACGGTCAGGGTCTTGCCGGTGCCGGGCGGGCCGTAGAGCAGGATGCCGCGCTTGAGGTGCTGCCCGGCCGCCAGCATCCGCTCGCGGCGCTCGCCCAGCTCGACCACGTGGCGCACCAGGCGGTCGAGGGTGCCGTCGGGCAGCACGACGTCGTCGGCCTCGACGTCGGGGCGGTGGTGGAACGTGATGCCGCCGAGCGTCGACTCGAACTCGTCGCCGCTGAACGACATCACCTGGCCGCGCAGCACGCTGTGCTCGACCATCATCCGGCGCACCTGCTGCAGCAGCGCTCCGGCGAGGTAGGCGTCGGGCGTCAGCACCTCGATGCCAGCAGCGTCGTGGCCGTACTCCTCGTCGGCCTCGCGCTGGAGCACCGCGACGGGTCGCCCCTCGAACCTGAACAGGTGCAGCCCCCACGAGACGACCTGGCGCTCCTCCCCCGGCCCGATCGGCATGTTGGTGTACGAGACGGGTCCGACGTCGAGGGCCCCGGCCTCGCCCTGCAGGATCCCGGCCAGCCCGGCGTGACGGCGGCCGGAGCTGCCCGTGGCGCCGACGACCTGCGCGGGCCCCCCGCGTGCCGCCAGCAGCCCGAGGGCGATGTCGACGTCGGGCAGGCGGGGCGCCGCGACCTCCTCGGACACCACCGGGAGTCCGCGCGGGTCGACCCCGAGGTGCTGCTCGACGAGCTGCGCGAACCCGCCGCCCTCGGCGTGCTCGTCCTCGAACCCGTCGACCACGTGGTCGAGGAAGCGCTTGAAGCTGGCCACGAACTCGCGGTCCTGGGGGTCCATGGTCGTCAGCGTGCCACGCGCGGCTCGAACGCCTCGACCGCCTCGCGGTCGCTCGGCGGCCGGCGCAGGTAGGTCTCGGCCCACTCCTCCCGTCCGGGGAAGGTGGACCGTGCGACGACCTCGTCGGCCACCGCGTCCGGGTCGACGTCGGCGTGCCTCAGCTGCACGCCGTCCGCCGTGACCAGCGCCCAGGACGCGAGCGGGCTCCCGTAGGGCATGCCCACGCTGCCGGGGTTGAGCACGGTGCGCCGGTCGACCCGGCGCACGAACGGCATGTGGGTGTGGCCGCACGTCACCGTCCAAACCTCGTCGGGCACGCCGGCGAGCGCGTCGGCCCACGTGCCGACCGGGCTCTGCACGAGCAGCACCTCGTCGTCGTCGCGGGGTGAGCCGTGGCAGCACAACACCGGCCCGACACCCTCGACCTCGAGCGTGATCGGGTGCGGCAGGGCCGCCAGCAGGTCGACGTGGTGCGCCCCGAGCTGCGCCGCGGCCCAGTGGTCGACGTCGGGGAGGTCGCCCGGCACCATCTCGCCGCGGGCCAGCGCCACGAGCTCGCGGTCGGCGTTGCCGCGCACCAGCAGGCACCGCTCACCGAGCGCCACGAGCCGCTCGAGCACCTCGGTCGGCTGCGGCCCGGACGCGTGGTCGCCCGTCACGACGACGAGGTCGGCGGCGCGCACGTCCGGCTCGTCCAGCACCGCCCGTAGCGCCGGGTCGACGCCGTGGACGTCGGACAGCACGGCCAGGCTGCGGATCATGCCCGGAGGCTACTTCTCGGCCCAGACCCCGAGCTCGTTGCCGCTGGGGTCGGTGAAGTGGAACCGGCGCCCACCGGGGAACTCGTACGGCCCGTTGGTCACCTGCCCGCCCGCGGCCGTCACCTGCTCGACCGTCCGGTCGAGGTCGTCGGAGTAGAGCAGAACCAGCGGCCCACCGGGGCGGACCTCGCCGTGGGCGTACAGGCCGCCGACCTCGGCGGCGTCGGCGTCAGCGCCCTGGATTCCCGCGTACTCCGGCCCGTAGTCGTTGAACGCCCAGCCGAACGCGTCGGCGTAGAACCGCTTGCTGCGGTCCAGGTCGGTGACGGTCAGCTCGACGTAGTCGAGGGCGTGGTGGCGGTGTGCTGGTGGCATGCGTCAGGCCTATCGAGGCGGGGCATGACGCGTCAAGACCGTCCCTACGTCCGGATCCGGGTGGTGAGTCCGTGGGCGACCTCGAAGACCTGGCCGGTCGGTGAGGTCCAGCGGGTGGTGCCCGGTGCAGTCTTGACCGCTCTCCACCGGCCGTGGGTCTTGACGCGGTGGTGGTAGCGGCAGAGCAGGTGGGTGTTCGAGCTGGACGTCTGCCCACCGGAGCCGTGCGGGCGGGCGTGGTCGACGTCGGCCCGGCGGGCCACGCGGCGGTCGCAGTACGGGAACGCGCAGGTGTCGTGCTGAGCCAGACGCAGCCGCTCGCGGAGGCGGGGTGGTGCGGCGTAGCCGGTGGCGGTGATGTCCTGGGCGAGGTCGATGACGGGCTTGACGGTGACGTTGCCGTGGCCGACGAGGTGCTCGGCCTCGGTCTGGTCGATCGCGCCGACGTTGTCGGCCGACCAGGTGCCCGTGGCCCGATCAAGGTGGACGTACAGGACGGTCTGGGCCAGGCCGGGGTTCACGACGAGCCGTCCGAGTGCGTCGGCCCGGCGCACGGCCCGGGGGCGGGTGTCGTCCTCGGTGTCGGCCATCTCGGTCGCGATGTCCTCCACGGCCTGCTCCAACCGCTCGGCGACCTCCGAGGAGAGTCGTCCGGTCAGGTCGGCGGTGCCGTCGAGGCCGTGCTGGACCCGGAGGAACCGCTGCGACAACGCGTGCGCGGTACGGGTCTCGGCACCCTCGTCGACCTGGTCGACGTAGTCGTACTGGTCGATGACGTGCTGCAGCTTCGACCTGGTGATCCGGGCGATGGGCGGACGGACACCGTCGCGGGCCGGGTTGGCCAGGTGGCAGTCGACCAGGCGGGCAGTGGTCTCGGACAACCCGCGGGTGCCGGCGGCGACCATCCGCACCTTCCAGCACTCAGCCACCCCGGACTCCAAGCACTCGAGCAGGTGCGGGAGCCGATACACCAGCGACAGCGCGTCGGCGAGCAGCGACTGCGCCGCCGACGCCGACAACCCCAGCGTCGGGCCGAGCTCGGCGGCCAGAAACTCCGGCACCGCCGGCGACCCGGCACCGCCGAGCTGGACCATCTGCTCCTGACCCGGCAGCACGGACACAGGCCCGCGCTGCGACCTCGTCCGACCGACGGCCCATGCCGCGACACCACGGAAGCGAGCGGCCTCGAGCCGTGAGATCTCGGCACTCACGTCGATGACGTCGGCGAGCTCCTCACGAGCGTCGAACCAGACTTCTGCGGCCATGGACCCAACCTAGGACCAGGGTCTGACAGTCCGTTTCGAGTCGATCACGCGCGGTCGAGCGTCGCGCAGAACCCGTCCAGGTTGTCGGCCATCATCACGTGACCGGCGTCCGGGACGATCGCGGTCGCACATCCGGCGTCCACCAGGTCGGGCTGCGGCTCCCAGTCCCTGTCACCCGACACCAGCAGCCGCGGCAGGTCGAGCGAGGCGAGCTGCTCGCGGAACGTCGGCGTTCGGTCGGCGAGGAGCGATGCCGCCGTCCGGTGCAGCCCGCGCGGTGACCACCGGGCGACCGTCCGGGCGAACTCGGCCGCGTTCTCGTCGCCGGCCCCGGCGTCCCTCGTCAGCTGCTCGACCACCTCGCGGTGGCCGTGCGCGGCGAACCCCTCCTCGCTCCACGACGAGACCCACGAGGAGAACGTGCCGACGCCGGGGTCGAGGTTCGGCTCGCACACCGTGAGCCGCGAGACCAGACCGGGATGGCGGTGCGCCAGGGCGATGGCGACCGATCCGCCGAGGCTGTGGCCCACGAGCGAGACGGGCACCTCCACCGAGGCTGCGACGACCGACGCGACCGCGTCCGCGTGGGCCTGGATGGTCATGTCGGCGGCGTCGTGGTCGCTCCAACCGCTGCACAGCAGGTCGACGACAAGCGAGCGCCCGGCCTGCCTCCGACGGTGGACCACCGGCGCGAAGGCCACGGTCGACGCCGATCCGAGCCCACCGAGGTAGACGACGACGTCGCTGCCGGGTCCCGGTAGGTCGAGGTACGCAAGAGAGCCCGATCGCCCCTCAGGTCGGTGGAACAGCACGTCGATCCGTCAGCGCGGCACCCGCTGCGTCTCGGGCCGGGTAAGGACCGACGGCGGGACGGCGGTGGGCAGCGGGGCCTTCGCCGTGGACGGCTTGGCGAACCGCAGGTCGCCCGGCACCTCGACCGCGGTGCGCGACAGGTCGACGGTGTAGGTGCTGCGGCTCTCGTCGACGGTGTCGAGCCAGTCCGGGGACGCGCCGACGAGCACGAGGCCGAGCCGGTGGCCGGCGGGCACCTGGGTGTCGTCGGCGGTGAGCTCGACCTCCACGTCGTGGGTGCGGGCGCCGTCGAGGCGGGCCCAGCCGCGGGCGAGGACGCCGAGCGGGGTGGTCTGGACGTTCTTGGTGACCACCTTGTAGCAGGCGTCGTCGGCCGCGGTGGACTCCCCGTGGCAGGTCTCGGTGGTGCCGGTGACGACGCCGTCGCGGGCGGCGACGACGCGCGGCGCGGGGCCGTAGTCGACGAGCGCGACGCCCACCTGGCCGGTCGGCACGGTGGTGCGGACGCGCAGCTTCGCGACGGCCGAGCCGCTGATCCGCGTCGACGAGGCCAGCGGGCGGCTGGTCCAGAGCAGGCGGCCGGGCTGCGGCCCGGGGACCAGCGTCGTCGCCTCGCGCTGGGTGGGGTCGTTGACGAAGGTCTGCGTGCTGCGCGCCGGCCTGCCCGTGGACAGGGCACCGTCGGCCTCGGCCCGCAGCGTGGTGCTGCCCTTCGCCGGCCACGTCCTCGAGTCGACCCACCGGTTCGGCGCGACCTCGGCCGACACCGCGGGCTCGCGGTCGATGCCGTTGCGCAGGCCCCACAGCTCGTGGTCGAACCAGCGGTGGAGCGTGTCGACCCAGCGGTCGCGCTCGGAGTCGAACGGGTCGACGTGGCCCACCCGCATCAGCCACATCTTGCGGTCGACGCCCGCCTTGCCGAGCGAGGTCCACCACCGGGAGAAGTTGGGCGTCTTGACGTTGGTGTCCTGCAGGCCGTGGACGATGAACACGCTCGCCCGCACCTTGCGCGCGTCGGTGGTGGTGCCGCGGCGGTAGTCGCGGTCGGCCCAGAACCGGGTGAACGCCCCGGTCTCGTCGGCGTCGTCGCGCGACATCTGCTCGTTGCGGGCGGTGCAGTCGACGGTCTCGGTGCGGTTGCCCGCGACGTACGTCGAGAGCCACGTCGGGTAGTCCTGGCTGAACGGCAGACCCTGGTACCGGTCGTAGTCGTACCAGGACGAGATGCCGCCGATCGGCACGATGGTCTCCAGCCCCTTGACGCCCGTCGCGGCGACGCCGTTGGCGAGGGTGCCGTCGTAGGACTTGCCGATCATGCCGGTGCGGCCGTTGCTCCACCGCGCCCGGACCGGCTTCCCGTCACGGTCGACGGCCTTCGCGTCGCCGTTGAGCCACTGCACGACCGCCTTGACCGAGCCGACGTCGGAGCGCCCGCCCTGGTCGACGCAGCCCGTCGAGCGCGACGTGCCCGCCATGTCGACGGCGGCGTAGGCGTAGCCGCGGGGCACGAAGTAGTTGTCGTAGTACAGCGGCAGCTTGGACGGGTCGCCGTCCGCGTCGTACGTCTTGGTCTCGCTCTCGTTGCCGCGCCCGCAGCACGAGTAGTACGGGCTCGCGTCCATGACCACGGGGATCCTGGCGGTGCGGTCGAGCTCGCGGGGACGCGCGATGTCGACGGCCACGCGGTCCTTCTTCCCGTCGCCGTCAGCGTCGGGCGCGAGCACCCAGACGGTCTCGCGGATCGCGTCGGCGTAGGAGAACACCGGCTGGGTGCGCCCGTCGCGCACGGTCAGGGCCCGGGTGTCGAGGCCGGGGCTCGACGCCGCCGGCGCGGACGGCCGCGGAGCCGCCGACGTCGGCGAGGCCGCCCCCGTCAGCAGACCGGTGAGGAGGGCGAGGACGGTGGTCGTGAGCAGGACCTTGAGGCCGCGAGGGGACGCCATGGCCCCTTCATGCCCCCGTGACGTACGCCCCAAACACGCCGGACGACGGCCCCGATGCACGAGTGTGGGTCCCGGACGGGGAACAATCGGTGGGTCAGGGTGCCCTATCAGGGACTTCACCCTCCCCAGGGCACCTCGTGCCAGACAGGATGGAGCACGTGCAGATGCCCGGAGCCGGACTCAAGGACCGCATCGGTGCGGTCGTCCTGCGCTGGGGCTCGCGCCGCGAGGTCGACCTGTCCAAGGTCCGCTTCCTGCCGTCCCGCATCACCATGCCCCTGCGCCGCGACGGCCTCGACCCGCTGCCGGCGCTGCGCCGCCTCGCCGACGAGACCCCCGTGTCGCGGCTGAAGATCCCCTTCGGCCCGACCGCCTGGCTGGTGACGTCGCACGAGGTGGCGCGCACCGTCCTGGCCGACAAGGACACCTACAGCACCGACGTCAGCCACCTGCTCGGCGAGGACGCCAAGCGTGACCAGGGTGGCCTCGGCTTCACCGACCCGCCCGACCACACGCGGCTGCGCAAGTTCCTCACCCCCGAGTTCACGATGCGCCGCCTCTCGCGGCTCGGCCCGCGCATCGACCAGATCGTGTCCGACCGGCTCGACGCGATGGTCGAGGCCGGTCCCACCGTCGACCTCGTGCAGGAGTTCGCGATCCCGATCCCGTTCGAGGTGATCTGCGAGCTGATCGGCCTGGACGACATCCAGCGCAAGCGCCTCGAGGGCCTCGGCCAGGCCCGGTTCGACATCAGCGCCGGCGGCACCGGGGCGTTCGGTGCGGTCTCGCAGTCGCGCGAGGTGCTCGCCGACGCCGTCGCGCAGCAGCGTCTCGACCCCGGTGAGGGCTTGCTCGGGCAGATCATCCGCGAGCACGGCGACGCGATCTCCGACCACGACCTCACCGGCCTGCTCGACGGTTTGTTCACCGGCGGCTTCGAGACCACCGCGTCGATGATCGCCCTGGGCACCGTCCTGCTGCTGCGCGAGGACCTGCTCGCGTCCGTCGCCGGCGCGGACGACGACGCGGTGCACCGCACCGTCGAGGAGATGCTCCGCTACCTCACCGTGGTCCAGGTGGCCTTCCCGCGGTTCGCCCGCGTCGACCACGACCTGCACGGCACCGCCGTCAGCAAGGGCGACGTCGTCATGTGCTCGCTGCTGGCCACCGACCGCGACCGCGAGCTCGTCGACGGTGACCCCGACGTGTTCGACCCCACGCGCCCGCCGTCGCAGCACGACGCGTTCGGCTACGGCTTCCACCGCTGCGTGGGTGCCGAGCTGGCCCGGATGGAGCTGCGGGCGGCGTTCCCGGCGCTGGCCCGGCGGTTCCCCGGGCTCAGGCTCGCCGTCGACGCCAAGGACGTCGAGTACCGCAAGCTGTCGCTCGTCTTCGGCGTGGAGTCGCTGCCCGTCCGGCTGCGCTGACGGGCGAGGTCAGCCGAGGCCGGAGAAGCGGTCGGCGTCGTCGAACGGTCCGACGACCGCGACGGCCGGGTCGGCGGCCAGCAGGGCGGCCACCTCGCGCACCTCGTCGGGCGTGACGTCGTCGATGCGGCGCAGCACCTCGTCGACCGAGGCGAGCTCGCCGTGGAGCAGGTCGGCCTTGCCGATGCGGCTCATCCGGGAGCCGGGGTCCTCCAGGCCGAGGACGACGGTGCCGCGCATCTGGCCGCGGCCGCGCTTGACCTCGTCGTCGGTGAGGCCGCGCTCGGCCACCTGCAGCAGCTCGTCGCGGCACACCTTGAGCGCCTGGTCGACCTTGGCCGGCGCGCAGCCGACGTAGAGGCCGATCATGCCGGTGTCGGCGAAGTTCTGGGCGAAGGAGTAGACCGAGTACGCCAGGCCGCGGCGCTCGCGGACCTCCTGGAACAGGCGCGACGACATGCCGCCGCCGAGCGCCGCGTTGAGGACGCCGAGGGCGTAGCGACGCTGGTCTCCGCGGGCCAGGCCGGGCACGCCGAGCACGACGTTGGCCTGCTCGGTGGGGCGCTCGGCCAGGGAGACGCCCGCGTGGAAGGGCGTGGGACGCGCGCCCGCCGCGCGGCGGGCGCGCGGGGCGGCGTCCGACCCGAGGACGGACGCGAACGCCCGCCGGACGCGCTCGACGACGGCGGCGTGGTCGACGTTGCCGGCCACGGCGATCACGAGCGCGTCGGGCGTGTAGTGCTTGCGGTAGAAGCGCCGGATCGGGTCGCGGCCGAGGCTGCGGACCGTGTCGGGCTCGCCGGCGACCGAGCGACCGAGGGGCGTGTCGCCCCAGGCCTGCGCGATCGCGAGGTTGTGGACGACGTCGTCGGGGTCGTCCTCGTTCATGGCGATCTCCTCGAGGATCACCTCACGCTCGGACTCGACGTCCTCGGCGGCGACGACCGACGAGACCACCATGTCGGCGAGGACGTCGACCGCGAGCGGCAGGTCCTCGTCGAGCACGCGTGCGTGGTAGCACGTGTACTCCTTGGCGGTGAACGCGTTCATCTCGCCGCCGACCTCGTCGAGGGCGGCGGAGATGTCGAGCGCCGAGCGCGTGGGCGTGCCCTTGAACAGCAGGTGCTCGAGGAAGTGCGACGCACCGGACTGGCGGATCGTCTCGTCGCGCGAGCCGACCCCCACCCAGATCCCGATGGTCGCGGACCGGACCCCGGGCATGTGCTCGGTGACCACGCGCAGCCCGCCCGGCAGGACGGTGCGGCGGACGAGTCCGCCGTCGTCCTGCCCGAGCAGGGTGCGCGTGGTGCCGGGCCGGGGTGCCGGGTCGATGCTGACCGGCACGGTGGTCCTACTCCGCCGGGGTGGCCTCGGCGTCGGCCGAGGCGCTCTCCTCGACGACCGGGACCAGCGACAGCTTGCCGCGGTCGTCGATCTCGCCGATCTCGACCTGGATCTTCTGACCGACGCTGACGACGTCCTCGACGGCCTCGACGCGGCGGCCGCCGGCGAGCGAACGGAGTTTGCTGATGTGCAGCAGGCCGTCCTTGCCGGGGAGCAGCGACACGAAGGCGCCGAAGTTGGTCGTCTTGACGACGGTGCCGAGGTAGCGCTCGCCGATCTCGGGCATCGTCGGGTTGGCGATCGAGTTGATCATCGCGCGGGCGGCCTCGGCGGCCTCGCCGTTGTCGGCGCCGATGTAGACCGTGCCGTCGTCCTCGATCGAGATCTGGGCGCCGGTGTCGTCCTGGATCTGGTTGATCATCTTGCCCTTGGGGCCGATGACCTCACCGATCTTGTCGACGGGCACGCGGACCGTGATGATGCGCGGCGCGTACGGCGACATCTCGTCGGGCGCGTCGATGGCCTCGGCCATGACGTCCAGGATGGTGAGGCGGGCGTCGTGCGCCTGCGTCAGGGCACCGGCGAGCACGTCGGCGGGGATGCCGTCGAGCTTGGTGTCCAGCTGCAGGGCGGTGACGAACTCGCGCGTACCGGCGACCTTGAAGTCCATGTCGCCGAACGCGTCCTCGGCGCCGAGGATGTCGGTCAGGGTGACGTACTCGGTCTTGCCGTCGACCTCACCGGAGATCAGGCCCATGGCGATGCCCGCGACGGGCGCGCGCAGCGG
Organism: Solicola agrisoli; assembly: GCF_049059935.1. Taxonomy (NCBI): domain Bacteria; kingdom Bacillati; phylum Actinomycetota; class Actinomycetes; order Propionibacteriales; family Nocardioidaceae; genus Solicola; species Solicola agrisoli. Next base: position 34,382 of record NZ_JBMGQR010000029.1, read on the forward strand.
CACGCCGGCGTTGAGCAGGCCCATGGTGGACGCACAGACCGAGCCCATCGAGGTGGAGCCGTTGGAGCTCAGCGCCTCGGAGACCTGACGGATCGCGTACGGGAACTCCTCGCGCGTGGGCAGGACGGGCAGCAGCGCGCGTCCGGCCAGGGCGCCGTGGCCGATCTCGCGGCGCTTGGGCGAGCCCACGCGGCCGGTCTCGCCGGTCGAGTAGGGCGGGAAGTTGTAGTTGTGCATGTAGCGGCGCGACGTCTCGGGCGAGAGCGTGTCGAGCTTCTGCTCCAGGCCGAGCATGTTCAGCGTGGTGATGCCCAGGATCTGGGTCTCGCCGCGCTCGAACAGCGCCGAGCCGTGGACGCGCGGGATGACGCTGACCTCGGCCGACAGGGTGCGGATGTCGGCCAGGCCGCGGCCGTCGATGCGGACCTTGTCGCGCAGCACGCGCTCGCGGACGAGCGACTTGGTGAGCGAGCGGATGGCCGCGCCGATCTCCTTCTCGCGACCCTCGAACGAGGCGCCGAGCTGGTCGAGCGCGTCGGCCTTGATGGCGTCCAGACGGTCCTCGCGCTCGGCCTTGCCGGCGATGGTGAGGGCCTGGCCCAGGTCGTCCTTGACGGCGCCCTCGACGGCGGCGTACGCGTCGTCCTCGTAGTCGAGGAAGACCGGGAAGTCCTGGACGGGCTTGGCGGCGGCGGCCGCGAGCTGCGACTGCGCCTCGCAGAGCTGCTTGATGAAGCCCTTGGCGGCCTCGAGGCCACCGGCGACGATCTCCTCGGTGGGCGCCTGGGTGCCCGACTGGACGAGGTTCCAGGTGGCCTCGGTGGACTCGGCCTCGACCATCATGATCGCGACGTCGTCACCGGCGATGCGGCCCGCGACGACCATGTCGAACACGGCCTCCTCGAGCTCGGAGTGCTTGGGGAACGCGACCCACTGGCCGCGGATCAGCGCGACGCGGACGCCGCCGATCGGGCCGGTGAAGGGCAGGCCCGAGATCTGCGTGGACGCCGACGCGGCGTTGATCGCCAGCACGTCGTAGGCGACGTCGGGGTTCAGCGCCATGACGGTGAGGACGACCTGGACCTCGTTGCGCAGGCCCTTCTTGAACGTGGGGCGCAGCGGACGGTCGACGAGGCGGCAGGTGAGGATCGCGTCCTCGGAGGGGCGGCCCTCGCGACGGAAGAACGAGCCCGGGATGCGGCCCGCGGCGTACATCCGCTCCTCGACGTCGATCGTCAGGGGGAAGAAGTCGAAATGGTCCTTGGGCTTGCTGCCGGCCGTGGTGGCTGAGAGCAGCATGGTGTCGTCGTCGAGGTAGGCCGCGACGGCGCCGGCGGCCTGACGGGCCAGCAGGCCGGTCTCGAAGCGGACGGTGCGGGTGCCGAACGTGCCGTTGTCGATCACGGTCTCGGCGATGTGGACGGTGGGCTCTGTCATGGGGCCCCTTCCTGGCACGGCTCGTTGCCGTGCGCGTCGTGCGGAGCGGTGCACGCGGGCTTCACGTGCGGCCGGCGGGCCGTCGTGGCGGGCCGGGCCTGGTGTCGGTCTTCGATCGAGGCCCGCGGAGCCCGCGGGTGCGGGGAGTTCCGAGGGCCACTACCGAGGACCGAGCGTTCGCGGTGCCGTGCGGCTGCTCCGCGGTGGTGGGTGCGTTGCGGGTGGTGCTGGTGGTGCGGTGTGCCTGTGGGCCCGTTCCGGCGCCCGGTACGGGACGAGCGGCCGCTCCGGTGGGGAGGGCCGCTCGTCACGGGTTCAGCGTCGCAGGCCGAGGCGCTCGATCAGCGAGCGGTAGCGCCCGATGTCGGTCTTCTGCAGGTAGTTGAGAAGACGACGGCGCTGGCCGACGAGGAGGAGCAGACCACGACGGCTGTGGTGGTCGTGCTTGTGCTCCTTGAGGTGCTCGGTCAGGTGGGCGATGCGACCGGTCAGGAGCGCGATCTGCACCTCGGGGGACCCGGTGTCGCCTTCGGCGGTCGCGTACTGCGAGATGATGTCCGCCTTGGAGGCGTCCTTCAGGGGGTTCGGGACAGACTTCGTTGCCACGTGTTCCTCTCGAGGTGTCGTTGCACGGCGCGCCGGGGCCTGTTCACCCGGGCACTACGATCCGTGGCCGTTCTACGGCATCGACCAGACTATCAGCGGGGGTCGGGACGGTCCTAATTCGCAGCAGACACCCGGCTGACAGCATGGACGCATGCGTCGCACTCCCCTGTCCCCCGTCGTCGCGGCCGTCGCGGCGGGCCTGCTCGCCCTGACGGCGTGCAGCGGGTCGGGAGCCGGCGACGCCCCCGCCACCCCGTCGTCGTCCACCGCCGACGCGAGCCCCGCGCCGTCGTCGTCGGCCACGCCGGGCGGCGAGTACGACTCCTACGTGGCGCTCGGCGACTCCTACACCTCGGGACCGTTCGTGCCCCTGGTGCGGCTCGACCCCGTCGGCTGCGCCCGCTCGGCGTCGAACTACCCGGCCTACGTCGCGCAGATGCTCCAGGTCGGCACCTACACCGACGTCAGCTGCCAGGGCGCCGAGACCGCCGACATGACCGCCACCCAGGACACCGGCTTCGGCACCAACGTCCCCCAGCTCGACGCGGTCACCGCCGACACCGACCTGGTGACGCTCGGCATCGGCGGCAACGACTTCGGCATCTTCAGCCGGCTGACGCAGACCTGCACCCGCCTGGCCCAGCAGGACCGGTCGGGCTCGCCGTGCCGCGACTCCTTCGAGCGGGGGGCGGGCGACGCCCTGGTCGACCTCACCGACCAGGTGCGCGGGCGCGTCGAGTCGGTCCTCGCCGAGGTGGCGAGGCGGTCGCCCGAGGCGAAGGTCGTCGTGGTCGGCTACCCGCGCATCCTGCCGGCCTCCGGCACCTGCGAGGCCGCCCCCTTCGCGGCGGGCGACTACGCGTTCGCGGACGAGGTGGAGCGCTCGCTCAACGCGTCGCTGAGGGGCGCGGCGAGGTCGGCCGGCGCCACCTACGTCGACACCTACGGCCCCTCGGCCGACCACACCGTCTGCGCCGGTGACGCCGCCTGGGTCAACGGCAGCCAGGTGGACGCCGAGCGGGCGCTGTCGTTCCACCCGTTCCGCGAGGGCATGCAGGCCACGGCCACCGAGGTCGTCCGGGCGCTCACCGGGCGCACCGTCGAGGCCGACCAGCCCTTCGACAGCGGCGCCCCCACGATGTCGCTGGCCCAGCAGAAGCAGCTCGCGAGCCGGTTCGGCGCGGCGCCGACTCCCTGACGCGCGTTTCGCGCACGTGACGCGTGGGTATACCGACCGGTAGCCGACCGAGGGAGCACCCGTGCGCATCCGTCCTGCCCGTGCCGTCACCGCCGCCGTCACCGCGCTCGCCGCCGCGGCGCTGGCGCTCGTCCCGACGGGGTCCGCGTCCGCGGGCACCGAGCGGCCGTACGACGACTACGTCGCGCTCGGCGACTCCTTCACCGCCGGCCCGCTGGTGCCGCTCCAGCGGCTCGACCCGCTCGGCTGCGCCCGCTCCACGCGCAACTACCCGGCCTACCTCGCCTCCTACCTGCGGGTCGCCAGCTACACCGACGTCAGCTGCTCGGCCGCCGAGACCGGCGACATGACGGCGCCGCAGTCGACCTTCGCGGGCACCAACCCCGCCCAGCTCGACGCACTCGACGCCGGCACCGACCTGGTGACGCTCGGCATCGGCGGCAACGACTTCAGCCTGTTCGGCGACCTGATCGAGGTCTGCCAGGAGGTCCGCGACTCCGACCCCGACGGCACGCCGTGCAAGGACCGGTTCACCGTCGACGGCGTCGACACCAAGCTCCGCGACGCCGCCGCGATCCAGGCTCGCGTGGCCGGCGTCCTGGACGGCATCGAGCAGCGCTCGCCCGACGCCCGCGTGGTCGTGGTCGGCTACCTGAACCTGCTGCCCGAGGTCGGCACCTGCGCGGCCGTCCCGTTCGCCACCGGCGACTACGCCTGGGGACGCCAGGTGCAGGCCGCGCTCAACGCGTCCCTGCGCGACGCAGCGGCCGACGCCGGCGCGACGTTCGTCGACCTCGACCGCGCCTCGTACGGCCACGACGCGTGCGCCGGGCGCGAGGCCTGGGTCAACGGCGCGACCACCAAGCCGCTGCGGGCCCTGTACTTCCACCCCTTCGCGAAGGGCATGCGCGGCGTCGCCGCCGAGTCGTACCGGACGCTCACCGGTCAGCCCGCCCCGACCGGGCTGGCGCCGCGCAGCACCGGCGCCCCGACCGGCTCGGTCGACACCGACCGGCTCGCGGCCCTGCTCGAGGCCCAGGTGCCGCGCTGACCGGCGCCCCGGCTCAGCGCCTCAGGGCCGCCTGGTAGACCGTGTTCACCGCCACCGCGCGGGCGAGCTCGCGCGCGACCGCGGAGAAGAACTGCTCGCGGTAGGTCGAGTCGGTGACCGCGTAGACCGTGAAGTACAGGCCCGAGAACGCGGCCAGGAACAGGCCGACCTGGAACAGGTCGTTGCTGACCAGGGGCACCTGCACGTGGCCGAACAGGGTCAGCGGGACGGGCCGGCGTCCCAGCCAGGACTCCACCACCCCGTCGCCGATCGCCAGGCTCCCGAAGCACAGCAGGAACACCAGCACCGCCACGGTGAGCAGCAGCACCTGGAGCGCCTGGCTGAACAGCAGGACGAGCACGAGGTTGACGCGTGCGAGCCGCGGCAGCGCGGGGGCCTCGGCGTCGCCGACGTCGTCGGCGGTCCTGCGCGCGAGGGCCTCGGCCGGGGTGCCGGCGCACGCCTCGACCAGGCGCTCCCCGTGCGTCTCGGCGGCGACGGCCCGCACCTCGTCGGGGAGCCGGACCAGCAGGAAGACCGTGGCCAGCCCGGCGAACAGCAGCACGATGGCCCAGAGCGACGGCCGGGGCAGGCTCGAGCCCACCTGCCAGACCTCGGTGTTGACGAACAGGAAGGTGATGAACAGCAGGAGCAGCGGCAGCGCGCGGGTGGCGAGCGGCACGAGCAGGCCGAGCGAGCCGAGCGTCCGCCGGACGGCCCACCGCAGCACCACGGCCATGCGCAGGAGCCCACCGGCGTAGAACGCGGCGACCGCGGCGAACAGCGTCGTGCCGACGAGGGTGCCGACCGAGCCCGCGTCGCTCAGCTGCGCGACGGTGACGCCCGCGGCGACGCTGACGCCCAGCAGCACCACGAGGAACGCCACGATCCGGCGGTTGCCCAGCCAGGCCTCGAGGTCGTGCGCGCGACCGGCCACCAGGTAGGGCAGTCCGTTGTCGTCGAACCACGCCTCGAGGGCGCGGACGTCAGGCGTGCTCACCGGACAGCAGCTCGCGGGTGCGCGCGACGTCGTCGGACATCTGCTCCACGAGGGCGTCGATGCCCTCGAAGCGCACCTGGCCGCGGATGCGTCCGACCAGGGTGACCTCGACCGGCACGCCGTACAGCTCGAGGTCGGTGCGGTCGAGGACGTAGGACTCCACGCGCCGCTCGAGCCCGTCGAACGTCGGGTTGGTGCCGACGCTGATCGCGGCGGGCAGCGGGGCCGAGTCGTCGTCGAGCCGGCGCAGCCAGCCGGCGTAGACGCCGTCGCTGGGCACCGACCAGCCGGGCGCGACCGGCAGGTTGGCGGTCGGGTACCCGAGCTCGCGCCCCCGCTGGTCGCCGCGGACGACGACGCCCTCGACGGCCGGCGCGCGGCCGAGCACCTCGGTGGCGCCCTCGACGTCGCCGTCGGCGAGCATCCGGCGCACCAGCGTGGACGACCAGGGGTGCGTCCCGCCGTCGAGCTGCAGGGACTCGACCACGAAGTCGTGCTCGCGGCCGAGCTCGCGCAGCAGCGTGACGTCGCCGGCGGCCCTGTGGCCGAACCGGAAGTTCTCCCCCACCACGACGCCCGCGGCGCGCACCTGCTCGACCAGGACCCGCTCGACGAACTCCTCGGGGGTCCATGCGGCCATCTCGCGGGAGAACGCCAGCTCGGCGACGACGTCGGCGCCGGCCGCGCGGAGCAGCCGGGCGCGCTGCCCCGGCGTCGTGAGGCGCAGCGGCGCCTTGTCGGGCGCGAGCACGGCGAGCGGGTGGGGCTCGAAGGTCGCGGCCACGACCGGCAGCGGCGCGTCGGCGCCGAGGGACGCGGCGAGGTCGCGGGCGACGCGGAGCACGTGCTGGTGGCCGCGATGGACGCCGTCGAAGTTGCCGACGGACACCACCGAGCGGCCGGCGAGCGGGAGCGCCTGGGTCCCGACGACCTCGTGCCACACGTCCACGGCGTCACTCTCCCACGGCGGCTAAGAGGGTTCTCATCAAGGTCTCATCGTGTGCTGGCGGTCGCGGGCCACGATGGAGCCCATGACCGGCCAGACGAAGATCGCCCTCGCGGTGCTCGCCGTCGTGGTCCTGGTGATCGGCGGGGTCGTCGGCGCCCGGGCCCTCACGGCTCCCTCGCCCCTGCCCGAGGTGGGTGACGCCGTGACCGTCGGCCCCACCACGCCGTCGGGCTCGGCCCCCACCACCGCGGCCCCCGGCACCACGCCGACCCCCGCCGCGACCCCGAGCCCCGGCGCGGCCCCCACCGACGACGACGCGGACGACGATGACGACGACGACGACGACTTCGAGAAGTCCGGGTCGGAGCCGCGCGACCTCGATGACGACGACGACGACCGTGACGAGCCCGACGACGACTAGGACGCCGCGCCGGGCCCGGCACCCTAGGCTGGACGCTGCCATGAAGCGTCTGTCCGCGTTCTCCGTCCGTGCGCGGATCACCGCTGCCGTCGCGGTCCTCACCGCGCTCGCGCTCGCCGGAGCCGGGTTCGCGGTCTACACCGTCGAGCTCGGGCGGCTCGACCGCACCATCGCGAGCGAGATGGCCCAGGAGCTCGGCGAGGTGCGCGCCTTCCAGGCCCAGGGCGTCGACCCCGAGACCGGTGACCCGTTCACCAGCGCCGACCGGCTCCTCCAGACGTTCCTGCAGCGCAACCTCCCGGCCCAGAACGAGATCCTGTTCGGCTACCTGAGCACCGGCCAGACCCGCTACCAGGGCGGCGAGAACGTCCGTCCGCTGCGGGAGTCGGCGGCGTTCCGGGCGACGGTCGACGAGCTGCGCGCCGCCGGCGGCGGGTCCCGGTCGCTCGAGGTCGGCGGGGAGAACTACGCGGTCGCCGTGCTGCCGGTCAGCGGCGCGGACACCGAGGCCGCCTTCGCCGTCACGCACAACCTCACCGCCGCCCGCGCCGAGCTGCGCAACGTCATCGGCACCTACGCCGTGATCGCGGGCGTGGCCCTGCTCGTCATCATCGCCGCCGCCTGGTTCGTCGCCGGACGGCTGCTCGCGCCCGTCCGCCGCCTGCGCGAGACCACCCAGCAGATCTCCGAGGGCGACCTGAGCGGACGCATCGAGCCCAGCGGCAACGACGACCTCACCGAGCTGACCGTCACCGTCAACGAGATGCTCGACCGGCTCCAGGGGTCGTTCGAGCAGCAGCGCCACCTGCTCGACGACGCCGGCCACGAGCTGCGCACGCCGCTGACCGTGCTGCGCGGCCACCTCGAGCTGCTCGACGTCAACGACCCCGAGGACGTCAGCTCGACGCGCGCGCTGCTCGTCGACGAGATCGACCGGATGTCGCGCCTGGTCGACGAGCTGCTGCTGCTCGCCAAGTCGCGTCGGCCCGACTTCGTCGTCCCGCGCCCCACCGACGTGGGCGCGCTGACGGTCGGCGTCCTCGACAAGTGCCGTGCGCTCGCCCCGCGCCGCTGGGTCCTGGACCAGCAGGCCGACGTCACGGCTCCAGTGGACGGCCAGCGCCTCACGCAGGCCCTGCTGCAGCTCGCCCACAACGCCGTCCGCCACACCGGGCCCGACGACGAGGTGGCCGTCGGCTCGCGCGTCGTGCGCGACCGGCTCGAGCTCTGGGTGCGCGACACCGGCTCGGGCGTCGCCCCCGACGACCGCGACCGGATCTTCGACCGGTTCCAGCGCGGCCACGGCGCCGGAGGCGACGACGGCTTCGGCCTGGGCCTGTCGATCGTCTCGGCCATCGCCGACGCCCACGGGGGCGGCGTCGGGCTCGACGACACCGTCGTCGGCGCCACCTTCCGCATCCGGGTGCCGCTCGTCGCCGACGACGCGCTCCCCCTGACGACCTCCCAGACCACCACCACGACCAGCACAGCGAGGATGGGCGCGTGAACCGGATCCTGATCGTCGAGGACGAGCCGCGCATCGCGTCGTTCGTCTCCAAGGGCCTCAAGGCCGACGGGTACACGCCCACCGTCGTCGAGGACGGCGTCACCGGCCTGGACTACGCGCTCACCGGTGAGTTCGACCTCGTGGTGCTCGACATCGGGCTGCCCGGCATGGACGGCTTCACCATCCTGGAGCGGGTGAGCGCCGAGCGCCCTGACCTGCCCGTCATCGTCCTCACCGCCCGCGACTCGGTCACCGACACCGTCGCCGCGCTCGAGGGCGGGGCCGCGGACTACATGTCCAAGCCGTTCCGCTTCGACGAGCTGCTCGCCCGGGTCCGTCTGCGGCTGCGCTCGCACGCCGGCGCCGCGGCCGCGTCCGACGTCCTGGAGCGGGGCGACGTGCGCCTCGACCTGCGCGAGCGGCACGCCTGGGTCGGCGAGAAGCAGGTCGAGCTGTCGGCACGCGAGTTCAAGCTCGCCGAGGTGTTCCTCACCAACCCCGGCCAGGTGCTGTCCCGCGAGCAGCTGCTGTCCCACGTCTGGGGCTACGACTTCGACCCCGGCTCCAACGTGGTCGACGTGTACGTCGGCTACCTGCGCAAGAAGCTCGGGCCGGACTTCGTGGCCACCGTCCGGGGCATGGGATATCGGCTGACGCGGGCTGTCTGAGACCCGTACCGTCTGAGGCGTGCTGACCGACCTCCTGCCCTTCGTGGGCACCGTGCTGCTGCTCCTGGTGTTCCCCGGGCCCGACCTGGCGATCATGGTGCGCAACGCCGCGTCCGGCGGCCAGCGCTCGGCGCGCGCGACGGCGGCCGGGATCGTCGTCGGCAACGCGGTGCTGGCCACGGTCGCCGTGCTGGGCCTGACGGCCCTGCTGCGCAGCTCGGAGGTCGCGTACACCGCGCTGCGCGTCGCCGGCGCCGCCTACCTGCTGTGGCTCGGCATCGGCGCGCTGCGCGACTGGTGGGCGCTGGGCCGTCACGGCCTCACCGACGCGACGGTGGCCGTCACCGCCGTCCCGGTCTCCCGGTCGCGCGCCTTCCGCCAGGGGCTGACGAGCAACCTGCTCAACCCCAAGGTCGCGATGTTCTACCTGGCGCTGTTCCCGCAGTTCCACCTCAGCGGGCTCGGCCCGACGGCGGGCTCGGTGGTGCTCGCCGGGACGCTGCTCGCCCTCGTCGTGCTCTGGTACGTCCTGCTGCAGGCGGCCGTCGGCGCGGTCGAGGCGTTCCTGACGCGCCGCCGCACCCGGCGGGTGCTCGCCGGCAGCAGCGGCGTCGCGCTCACGGCGCTCAGCGTCGTGCTGCTCGCCGACCGCTGATCGTCAGAGGCTGATCTTGAAGCCCGACAGGCGCGCCTTGGGCAGGGCCGCCATCAGGGGCTCCATCTGGTCGGCGAACGTCGACGGCAGCGGGCGGGCGGCCGGGTCGGCGTCGAGACAGCCCATGACCAGCTCGGCCAGGACGTCCGGCGTGCCGTCGGGCAGCGCGTAGGGCTCGTCGACGAGCTGCGGCCAGCGCGCCGGGCCGGACCCGGCCGAGGCGTCGCCGCGGTCGAAGGGGCGGTATCCGGCCACGGCCTTGAAGATCGTGGCGCCCAGGCCCCACATGTCGGCCTCGTGTCCGACGCCGCCGTGGGCGCGCGGGTCGCACTGCTCGGGCGACATGTACTCGTCGCTGCCGATCGGGTGGTCCAGGGCGCGGGCGTCCTCGACGTCGCGGGCGACGCTGAGGTCGATCAGCCGGGCGGGGGCGCCCATGATCACGTTGGACGGCTTGACGTCGAGGTGGGTCAGGCCGACGCGGCGCAGGTGGTGCAGGGCCGAGGCGAGCTCGACCGCGAGCGGGAGCACCTGCTCCAGCGGGAGCGGCCCGTGGCGTCGCAGCAGCTGCGACAGGCTCGGCCCGTCGATGTTCTCGAGCACCACGTGCGGACGGTCGGTGGTGTCGCGCCGCCCGTGCGAGAACGCGCGGACGATCGCGGGGTGCGCCGCTCGGGCCAGCACGTCGATCTCGCGGTCGAGGCCGGCGAGGGTGGCGGCGTCGTCGACCTGGTCGGGTCGGACGACCTTGACCACGACGGGCGCGTAGAGCCGCTCGTCGAAGGCGACCCAGGCCTCGAAGGCGGTGCCGCCTCCGACGCTCTTGATGGCGGTGAGCCCCGGCACGATGTCGTCACCGTGCCGGAGCCCCCAGGTGGCCGGCTCGTTCATGCTCAGCGGCCGGTGTCGGCGGTGTTGGCGGTGTTCTGCGTCGGCTGGTCGGCCGTCTGCGCGGTGTTCTGGGTGGGCTGGGTGTTCTGCGTGGGCTCGTCGACCGTGTTCGCGGTGTTCTGCGTGGGGTTCTCGTCCCGGGTGTTGTTCGTGGGCGCCGTGTTGGCGGTGGGCTGCTCGCCCTGGGTGTTCGTGGTGGGGGTGTCGACGTCGTCGTCGAGGTCGTCGTCGGTGTCGGCGACCCAGACCGCGCTGGTGTCCTCGCGCTTGACGACGGTGTCGGCGTCGTCGGCGCTGGCGACGCTCGCGGCGCCGAAGCCGACGGCTCCGAACCCGACGGTGGCGGCGAGGGCGACGATGCCGGTGCGGACGTGGCGGTTCATGGTGGCTCCTGGGGTGAGGGGGTCTGCTTGCTGATGACCCCGACTCTGCCGACGCGCGGTGAGTCGACCGTGAGACCGCCGTGAGAGCCCTCTCATCCCCCTCAGAGCAGCGGACGCAACGGGGCGAGCACCGCCTCGCTGAACCGCGCCACGACCGTCCGGTCGCGCCACTCCTGCTCGGGGAGACGTCGCGCGTTCGTGAGGTCGTTCTCGAAGACCCGCTCCAGGTGCGCGGCGACCCCGTCGTCGTGGACCTCGAGGTTGACCTCGTAGTTGCCCGTGAGGCTCAGCCGGTCGATGTTGGCGGTGCCGATCGTGCTCCACCGGCCGTCGATCGTGGCGGTCTTGGCGTGCACCATCGCGTCCTGGAACAGCCACAGGCTCACCCCGCCCCGCAGCAACGACGAGTAGAACCCCCGCGACAGCCAGTCGGCGACGACGTGGTTGGACGTCTCGGGCACCAGCAGCCGCACGTCCACGCCCCGCGCCGCCGCGGCCAGCAGCGCCTCCAGGATCGCGCGGTCGGGGATGAAGTAGGCCTGGGTGATCCAGATGTGGTCGCGCGCCCGGTCGATCGCCTCGAGGTACATGCCGCGGATCGGGTAGACGAGCTGCGACGGTGCATTGCGGTGCACCCGCAGCTTGGGCTCCCACGTCGAGGCGCCCTCGTCGTGCAGCTCGGGCTGGTCGTCGCGGCGGTGGGCGTTCCAGAAGTCGACGAACGCGTTCTCCAGCTCCCACGCCGACGGCCCGTCCACCCGGACGTGGGTGTCGCGCCACTCCGTCGCGTACAGGTGGCCCACGTTGTAGCCGCCCACGAACCCGATCTCGCCGTCGACGACCAGCAGCTTGCGGTGGTCGCGGCCGGACTTGCGGACGTCGAGCAGCAGGATGCCGGGCCGGAACACCGGGTACTTGAGCACGTGGATGCGCCCGGAGAAGTCGAAGAACGACGGCGACACCACCAGGTTGGCGAACCCGTCGTAGATCACGAAGACCTCGACCCCGCACCGAGCCGCCTCCTCGAGCGCCCGCTTGAACGCCCGCCCGGTGGCGTCGTTCTTGACGATGTACGACTCGAACAGCACCCGTCGCTGCGCGCCCCGGATCGCGGCGATCATGTCGGCGTAGAGGTCCTCGCCGTAGGTGTAGACCCGGGCGACGGACTCCCCCACCGGCAGGTCGTCCGGCGGCGTGCGGGGGAAGTCGACCGAGTGCGGCTTGATCCGCTTGCGGTAGTTGTCGACGCTGATCAGCCCGGCCACCACCCCCACCTGCGCGGCGAACAACGCGACCAGCGCTCGGCGCACGAGCGTCCGGATCCGACGGCGGGTCTTGCGGCGCAGCGGCATGCCCCGAGCCTAGGCGACCTCAGTCGCGCCTCGGCCGGTAGCGCGAGCTCGTCCTCGCTCTCCGGTACGGATCGAGGCGCGCGGGTGGGACGAACGCCGGCCGTCTGTCGTCGGTGTCGAAGGTGATCGACCATCCGTCGTCGTGCACCGTCCGATGATGGAACGGGCAGAGCAGCACGCCGTCCTCGAGATTCGTCGTCCCGCCGTGGGACCAGGGTTCGCGTGCGTGGTGGGCCTCGGTCCAGGACGGTGGACGGTCACAGTCGGGGAACGCGCAGCCACCGTCGCGGTGGGCCAGCGCGATCCGTTGGGCCCGGTTGAACAACCGCTGGGTGCGGCCGAGGTCGAGAGGCAGCGAGGCTCCGCCGAGGACCTGCGGGATGACCCCGGCGCGGCAGGCAGCACGCCTGACCTCGCCGGCGGACATGCGCTGCCCGGTGGAGGTGGTGCCCACGCCGGTGCCGGTGATGAGGGTGTCGAGGTCGACGTTCACGGTCACCACGAGGCCCGAGCCGCCTGCGTCGGGGAGGCCGTCGGTGGGCAGGTGCTCGACCAGCGAGGTGAATGCCCGGCCCTGGCGCTGGGAGTACGTGAGGTCCTCGGCGGCCTGTCCGTCGTCGAGGTGACGGCGGCGGGGCGCGGTGAACCGGTCGATCGCGTGCTTGAGCAGGCCGGCCTGCGCCTCGGGGATCCGGAAGCGCCCGGTCCAGGTGCCATCGGCCTGGTCCTGCATCCAGAACTCCGACCGGGCGTACGCGTCCTTCTCGCGGTCGCGGACGACGTCGCCCTCGTCGACGTCGACCTGGTCGGCCGGTTTGAAGACGTCGGTGATCCGATCGGCCCGGCGCTGCAGGTCCCGCATGGTCAGCGTCCTGGCGTCGTCGATGAGGGCCTGCTCGCACTTCTGGCGGGTGGCCGCGGGCAC
>NZ_JBMGQR010000030.1:0-44948 GCF_049059935.1 Solicola agrisoli
GCCGAGGCCGCACCGTCCGACGGTGCGGTGCTGAACTTCGCGCTGAACCTGGAGTACCTCGAGGCCGAGTTCTACTCGCACGCCGTCTTCGGCCACGGCCTGGACTCGCGCCTGACGACCGGCAAGGGTGACCGCGGCGGCGTCGTCGGCGGCTCGAAGGTGCCGTGGAAGTCCAAGGCGATCAAGCGGTACGCCGCCGAGATCGCCCGCGACGAGATCGACCACGTCCGCTTCCTTCGCAAGGCCCTGGGTGGGGCCAAGGTCGCCCGCCCCAAGATCGACCTCAAGAGCTCGTTCACCAACGCGGCGATCGCGGCCGGCCTGATCAAGAAGGGCCAGAAGTTCAACCCCTTCGCCGACGAGGACTCCTTCCTGCTCGGCGCGTTCATCTTCGAGGACGTCGGCGTGACGGCCTACAAGGGTGCAGCACCGCTGATTACCAACAAGACCTACCTCGAGGCCGCCGCCGGCATCCTCGCCGTCGAGGCCTACCACGCCGGCATCGTCCGCTCCGCCCTGTACAACAAGGGCCTGTACAAGGCGGCGCGCAAGATCAGCGACGCGCGCGACAGCCTGGACGGCAAGTCCGATCTCGACCAGGGCATCTACTCCCGGGTCCGTCCGGCAGCCGGCCGCGGCGACGAGAGCGGTGGCGGCGCGCGGGCGAACCTCGTGCCGACCGACGCGAACGGCATCGCCTTCAGTCGCACGCCCGGTCAGGTGCTCAACATCGTCTACCTGAACCCCGACAGCGTCCGTCGTGGTGGCTTCTACCCCCGCGGCGTCAACGGCGAGGTCAACACCTCCAGCTGACCCCACCACGCACGCGACTCGGCCCCCGGCACCCAGGTGTCGGGGGCCGAGGCGTTCAAGGGCTCGGCGGGGACGACTCGAAGCGGTCCCTGCCGTTGCGCTTGGCCTGGTAGAGCTGCGCGTCGGCGGCGGCCAGCAGACGATCGGGGGTCGCGTCGTAGGTCACCGGAGCCACTCCGACGCTGACCGTGACGGCGCGGGCAGCATCGGTGTCGAGGTGCGTGGCGCGGTTCCGGATCGCGTCGACGATGCGCGCGGCCACCACCTCCGACTCCTCGGCACCCCCGTGGGGGACGAGCACCGCGAACTCGTCACCGCCCAGGCGCGCGATGGTGTCCGAGTCGCGCAGCAGCTCGTCGAGCGCCTCGGAGACCGCCAGGAGGACACGATCCCCGACGGCGTGCCCGAGGGTGTCGTTCACGGTCTTGAAGTGGTCGAGGTCGAGAAGCAGCAGTGCACCCCGGGGCCCGTACCGTGCGCAGTCGGTCAGGTGCCGGGCGAGGATCTCGTCGAACCGGCGACGGTTCAGCAGGCCCGTCAGCGAATCTCGGGTCGCCAGGTGTCGCAGCTGCTCCTGCAGTCGCCGTTCCTCGGTGACGTCGTGGACGTGCACCAGCACGAGGGTGCGGTCCTCGGCTGGATCCGACGACGCCAGGTCGGACACCCGGTCCGGGCCGTCGATCGGCACGAGGTGGAGCACCAGCTCGATCGGGTCGTCTCCGTCGCCGGGTTCGATGCGGCGCTCGACGGTCAGACGACCGCCGGCGTCGGGCCCTCCGGCGACGACGGAGGTGAGGCTGATGCCGGGCTGCAGCAGCCCGAGCTCGTACACGTCCGCACCGACGAGGTCGTCGACGCGCAGGATCGAGGCCAGCGCCTGGTTGGCTCGCAGGACGGTGCCTCCCAGGTCGACCTCGCAGATCCCGGTGGGGGCCTCGTCGATGAGGCGTCGGACGTGCGCGTGCGCCGCCGTCAGCTCGGCCTCGCGGCGCTGGCCGTCGCTCACGTCACGGGCCACCACCATGAGCCCGGGCTCGCCCCGGTGCGAGAACGGCACCACCGAGACCTCGTGCGGCAACCGGGAGCTGGTCGCATCCACGTGCGTCGTGCCCGGCTCACCGTCCAGCGCCCGACGGAAGATCGGCTCGAGAGCCGCCACGTTGTCCGGCCCCGACGTCTCGAACAGGGTCCGACCGACCCATCCGGACACCCCCTCGCGCAGCACGCCCGCGCCACCGACCAGCTGGTACCTGAGGTCCTGGTCGGCGACGAGGACGATCGTGTCGGGGAGCTGGTCGGCGAACAGGCGCCACTGCTCACCGGCGTCCACCAGGTCGTCGTTCAGACGTGTCAGCGCGACGTCGCGCAGGGCCAGGCGCCGCACCACCGACTGCACCGCGGGTCCCACCAACGCGATCGCGGCGATGAAGATCACCGCCCGCCGCCAGTCCGACACGGGGTAGGCGACCGGGTCGCCGAACACCAGCGGCACGATGAACACGGCCGCCGTCGCCGCGCACGCCATCGCCAGACCGCGCCTGGTGCCGTGCAGGGCCAACCACAGGGCGGGGACGACCACCAGCTGCCCCGCGCCCGAGCTCGACCCGCCCGAGGCGTCCCGGACGAGAGCGACGACCCCGAAGAAGCCCACCGCCACGAGGTCCTGGGTCCATTGCGGCCACCGCCACCACGGGAGTCGCCACGCGGCCACCACCAGCAGGGCACCCAGGACGCCGGCCGCCACCATCGAGGAGATCCGGTGCCCGTACGGCGGGACCGCGAACGTCGCCAGCCCGACGACTCCGGCGAGACAGAACGGGATCACGGCCCGCGACCGCACCATCACCGCGGGGCTGGAGTCGGACATCGACCGATTGTCCCAGTATGTTCGGTGCGTGGGCGGCCGCGGGGCGATCGCGATTCCGGGTGGCAGTCGCTGCGAAGCAACCTCGACGGCCCCGACGGATGGCCGGTGCACCTCGGACGGTGCCTTTCGTCGGCCCACGACGACGGGAGGATCCCATGAGCAAGCCTGATCTGATGGGCCTGGCGCAGCAGGAGCGCGCCGCGCTGCTGGACCTGCTGCGAGACCTGAGCGACGACCAGTGGGACCAGCCGTCGTTGTGCTCGGGCTGGACGGTGAGGGACGTGGCGGTGCACGTCGTCAGCTACGACGAGCTCTCCACGACCGCCCTGGCGCGGACGATGGTCGCTGGTGGTCTCAGCCCGACCCGGGCCAACGACGTCGCGCTGCGCCGGTACGCGGAGCTGGAGCCCGACCAGGTCGTCGACCTGGTCGCCCGGTGCCAGACACCGCGTGGCCTGACCGCGGGACTCGGCGGCGGCATCGCTGTGACCGACGGCACCATCCATCACCAGGACATCCGCCGCGCCCTGAGGCTGCCTCGTCAGATTCCCGAGGAGCAGCTCGTCGCAGTGCTCGACTTCTCGCTCAAGGCGCCGACGCTGCCGGCCCGCGCGAATGCCAAGGGGTTGAGGCTCGTCGCGACCGACCTCGACTGGTCCCACGGCAGCGGTGCCGAGGTCACCGGCCCGGGGGAGGCGCTGCTCATGACGATCGCGGGCCGCGCTCACGCCCTGGGCGACCTGTCCGGTGAGGGCCTGGACACCCTGCGCGCCCGCTTGACCTGACCACGCTCCGGTCCCAGCTCAGGCTGGTCCACCGGTCGTGTGCCGAGGGAACCGGGCCCAGCACGTGGAGCGGCCGCTGCCGTCAGCGCTTCCTGCCACCGACGCCGGGCACGGACGCGACCTGCGTCATCCAGGCTGCGACCTGGTGGACGTCCAGGTCGTCGATCGACTCGAGCTCGACGCCACGCGTCGACCTGCCCATCGCCACGGGGGTCGCCGGCGGCACGGGCTCGAGGGCCGCGCCGTTGATGAACATGAGCGTGACGTGACCGGCGAAGCCGCCACAGCTGAAGCACCAGCCGTCGCCGACCCCGTAGTAGGCCATGCCCCACTTGACCGAGCGTTGCAGGTCGGGCAGCGTCCGGGCCGCCAAGGCGTCGACCGCCTCGGCGATCCCGCGCTGCGGTTGCGGCAGCCCGGCGATGTACGAGTGCACCGGCCCGTCGCCCAGCGCCGCCTTCGCGCCGCTCGCTGCACCCGCGGTCATGTCGACCGGCAGGCCCGCTGAGACGTCGTCGTCCGAAGTCGACGGCGCTGCGCTCCGACCACGGACGCCTGTCCTTGCACGGCGTTCTGTGCCCATGACGAGCTCCTCCCACGTGGTTGACCCGCTCAACCTGTCTGACCGGCCGACCGGGGCGAACTCATCGGCCTCACCCGGCTCGACGTGACCGAGTCGTCCCGCCTGAGCGCGCGGAGCAAGCGCCTGGCCGCCCTCGTCAGTCGCCGAGAGCCCCCGACAGTGCGTTCCCCAGCAAGCGGGCCACGTTGTTGTCGTAGCCGTGGTGCGAGATCGACCCGGAGAAGCAGATGGAGCCGACGCTCAGCACCCACCCGCCGCCCGGGTGCGGGAGCAGGGTCAGGTCCGATCGGACGTCGTCGCACTCGGCACCACCGACACCGGCGCGAGTGGCGAGCAGGTCCTCGCCGGCGAGCTGGTAGTAGTCGCTGTGGCCGGTCGACCGGGCGAGCACCAGCGTCTCCTCCGGGCTGCCCCGGTCCAGGTCGAACCGGTCGAGCTCGTCGCCCGACGACCCGTTCATGATCAGACCGAAGTCGCCGATGACCTCGTCGGCACCGATGCCGTCGAACAGGAAGGCGGCGCGGTCGCAGAAGCTGTCGGGCATCCGCCTGTACCCCGGCGCGTGCTCGTCCCAGCCCTGCGCGGTCATGCCGATGCCAGTCAGACGGTTGGGAGCGCGCCCGCGTTGGCGCCAGAGGCCCCCGACCTCCCCGGTGGTGCTGTGCACGCCTTCGCCGGCCGCACCCTCGGAGGGACGGGTGCCGACGGGGCCTCGGCGCACCTCGATCAGGTGGGGCCGCTGCTGGTCCTGGCTGGTCACCCAGTAGAAGCCGTTGCCACCGAGGTACATGAGGTGACCGCCCGCGTCCAGGTACGACTCCAGCGCGTCGAGGATCTGCGCGCTGACGTACTCGGGATGACTGCCGGTCAGGACGACGGCGTAGTCCTCCAGCACGGTGCTCCCCGCTGCGTGCAGGTCGTGGTCGGTGAGGACGTCGAAGGCGTGGCCGGCCTGGGACAGCCAGTCGACGAGGTACAGGTCGGCACCCAGGTGTCGCGGTGCGTTCTGCAGCCAGGCCCGGTAGTCCGGACGCAGGTTGGGGATCGGGCGGAGATGGGTGGAGTGGACGCAGGTGCTGCCGTCGGCGTGCACGTCGTAGAGGCTCAGGCCCCACTCGGGATGCTCGGCGAGCAGTCGGTCGAGGTCGCCGGGCTCGACCGGGTGGTCCGTCATCTGCTCGCCTTCGAAGTCGAGGCGGTCCAGCATGCGTTCGTTGGCATACGCCACGTAGGTGAAGGTGGGAAGCAGGACGGCGATCCTGGACCGGCGGGCGCTCGGTCCAGGAGTCACCGCGAACGGGATGACGTCGACGGCGTCCTCGGTCCGCAGCCGGACCCCGTAGACACCCGACGGCAGGTCCGGCTGCAGGGCGATGGTCGTCGACACGTCCCACCCGGCGTCGTCGAGGTCGTCACCGTGGAAGTGGATGGCGCCGTACTCCTCGGGCGCCTGCGTGTGGTCCACGACCGTCCGTGACCAGCGGTGTCCGGTCACGCCCCGGGCGGGCGCGTTGACGACGACGCCGTCGCGCCCGGCCCCGCTGACGTCGACCGCCGTGGAGCCCTCGGGGGAGAGCTCGAACCGCCAGTCCAGCAGGATCTGCGTCGGTGCGCCGGGCGCCGACCGGTGCGTCAACCGAGGGTTCTCGACCTTGCCGTCGAAGCACGCGGTCGGCACCCAGCGTCGGCCCTGCCGTTCGCAGCTCTGCGCCGCCGCCACGAATCCGTCGAAGGACCCGAGCCCCGTGGTGGTCCCGGTCGCCGACATCGGGGACGGGGCGCGACCCGTGCCCGCGCGGGCCGACACGACGGTGCACGTCAGCTCGACACGATCCTCGTGCATCGTCAGCTCCGCCCGGTACCAGGTGTCGCGGCGCCAGGGGACGTCGAGCGAGGCCGACGCCCTGACGTCAGGGCGGCCCGCGCAGAGCCGACCGCGCCCGTCGAGCACGACGCCGACGGCCGGGCGGCCGCCCAGCGTCAGCATGGCCACCGCCTGCTCCTGACCCGATCGTGGCCGGGTCGGTTGGAACAGCACGGTCAGCGTGGTGCCGGCCAGGTCCACGCCGTCGAGCTCGTCGACGACCACGCAGGAGCCGAGGTGGGTGTCCTGCACCCGGGCGCTCACGCGGTGCCCGGGGACGCCGGTCTGCTCGATCTTCGCGCCTGGCCCGTCGGGGTTCTCGTCGCCGTGGACGAGGCGGACGAGGTCGACGTCCACCTGGGCCGTGGTGGAGCTGATCATGCACTCCAACGTCGAGCCCGCCGCTGCCGACAGGCGGTCCAGGTATCCGGTGAGCACCGTGACCACGCCCTTCCTCAGGCCGAGCAGGAGCCCTGGTACCGGAGCTCCTTGCCCTCGGGGGTGTCCACGTCCTGGCTGGTGAGGATGGTGGTGGGTGCGCTGACCTTCTTGGAGACCTTCTCGCCGCGGATCTCACGGGCGATCTGCTCGATCGCCATCTCGCCCATCTTGAAGGGCTGCTGCGCCACGGTCGCCTGCAGCGAGCCCTCCTGGAGCAGCTTGATGTTGTCGCTGCCGGTGTCCCAGCTGACCATCTTGACCTTGCCGACGGCGTCCGCGTTGCGCAGCGCCACCGCGGCGCCGGTCGAGTTCAGGTAGTTGGTGGTGTAGATGGCCTTCAGGTCCGGGTACTTCACCAGGGTCGAGGAGGCGTTGGACTGGATCGCCGACGGCGAGATGTCGGGGTAGGAGACGGAGACGACCTTGATGTCGGGGTAGTCCTTCAGCGCAGCCTCGAAGCCCTTGATGCGCGCCTGGGTGATCGGGTTGCTCGGCAGGGAGCCGATGGCGGCGATCTCGCCCTTGCCGCCGATCATCTCGGCGAGCGCCGTGGTGATCTTCTTGGCGCCGTCGTAGTGGTCGGAGGCGACGAAGGTGTCGTACAGGTCGTCGTCGTCGAGCTGGGCGTCGACGTCGGCGACGAAGACCCCGTCCTGCTTGGCGCTGCGCAGCGGGATGCCACCGGCCACCGGATCGGCCGGGGTGTAGATGAGTGCGCGCGGGCTGGTGCTGAGGACGTTCTGGACGATCGTGTTCTGCGCGGCCTGGCTCTGGTTCTGCGAGGCCTGCTGCTCGCCGACGTCCATGCCGAGCTTCTTGCCTGCGGTACGGGCGCCGCAGGCGACCTCCTGGTAGTACGGATCGCCGGCCAGGGGGCCGACGATGGCGACCTTGGCGCCCTCCACGGAGCCGCTGTCACCTCCGGCGGAGCCTCCGCCGCCGCAGGCCGCGACGCAGAGGGTGAGCGAGGCCACGGCCGCGACGGCGGTGGTCGAACGTCGGATGGACAGACGCATGGTGGTGCCTTTCGGGAGGGGAGTGGGGGAGCGGTGCAGGGATCAGCGGGGGGCGGTGCCGCGGGGGCGTCTGCCCATGCGCAGGCGGCGGAGGCGGTCGATGTAGATCGCGCCGACGAGGACCACGCCGGTGACGGCTTGCTGCCAGAACGACTGGAGGCCCGCGATCACCAGACCGCTGGCGAGGACGACGGGGATCGCGTTGCCGAAGACGGTGCCGGCCACGGAGCCCACGCCACCGAACAGGCTGGCGCCACCGAGCAGCGCCGCGGTGGCGGCGACGAGCGCGTCGAGGGAGTGCCCGTTGATGTTGGTGGTGCCGTAGACGGCCAGGGACAGCCATCCCGCGAGACCGGCGAGCAGCCCGGAGATGAGGTAGATGACGGTGAGGTGGCCGCGGACGTTGACGCCCGCCCGCACCGCTGCCTCGGCGTTCGACCCGATGGCGTAGGTGTGCCGGCCGAACGCCGTGGACCGCAGGACCGATCCGACGACGAGGGCGATGAGTGCGGCGATGATCACCACGGTGGGGACGCCGATCACCCGCGCCAGGCCGAAGTCGGCCATCTGCGGCGGGACGTTGTTCAGGTCCGGTCCGCCGGTGACGACCTGCGCGATGCCCAGAGCCGACCCGAAGGAACCCAGGGTGACGATGATCGGGTTGAGCTCGGCGTAGGCGATCAGGGCTCCGTTGATGGCTCCGAGGACGGCGCCGCTGACCAGTGCGACCACCAGCCCGACGAGCGCGGTCGGCCATCCCGAGCCGCCCATCTCCCGCATGGCCACGACCGACAGGACCCCGGAGAGCACCAGGACCGATCCCACCGAGAGGTCGAACCCCGCGGTGATGATGGCCAGCGTCACGCCGATGGCGAGGATGAGGACGATCGACCCCGCGAGGGCCATGTTCCGGACGTTCGTCGCGCCGACGAAGGTCGGTCCGTTGATGAGTGTGAACACCAGCAGCAGCGCGATGAGCGCCGAGATGACGACGAAGAGGGGGTGCTGGACGATCCGTCGGACGCGCTCGGCCGCGTCGTCGGTCTGGGGTGTGGTGGGGTGGGCTGGGGTGGTGGTCGTGCTCATCAGAGGTCCTTCCCGGACTCGGTGAGGTCGGTGGGCTCGGACGTCTCCGACGTGCCGCCGGTCATCTCGGCGACGAGTCGCTCCAACGTGGCGTCGGCGCGGTCGATGCTGGCGACTCGACTGCCCAGCCGCAGCACCTCGATGTGGTCGGACACCGCCAGGACGTCGCTCATGTTGTGGGTGATCAGGACGACGGCCAGGCCCTGGTCGGCCACGCGGCGGACCATGTCGAGCACGCCGCGCGTCTGCACGACGCCGAGCGCCGCCGTGGGCTCGTCGAGGAGGACGACCCGCTTGGCCCAGCTGACGGCCTTGGCGACGGCCACGCCCTGACGCTGTCCGCCGGACATCTCGCGCACGGACCCTCGTCGCGGGTCCACCCGGAGGCCGAGCCGCTGGAAGTCCTTGACGGCCGAGGTCGCCATCGCCTTGTCGTCGAGGTAGCCCAGCCGACCGAGCAGTCCGCGGCGACGGACCTCGCGACCGAGGAACATGTTCTGGACCGGCCCGAGGTCCGGTGCGAGCGCCAGGTCCTGGTAGACGGTCTCGATGCCGACGCGTTGGGCGTCCGACGGGGAGGTGGCCGTCAGGGGTTCGCCGTCGACGGTGATGGAACCCGAGTCCGGGGTGAGTGCTCCCGACAGGACCTTGACCAGGGTGGACTTCCCGGCGCCGTTGTCACCGATCAGGGCGGTGACCTGACCGGCTCGGCACGCGAAGGAGGCGCCGCGGAGGGCCTGGACCTGGCCGTAGGACTTGAAGAGTCCCTCGGCACGCAGGGCGTAGTCGTCGGTTGACATGGTGGGCTCCTGGGGGCTTGACGGCGGTGGCCATTCCGGTTTCGGGCGTGGTGCAGCGACGGAGCCGCTCGGTGCTCGGCCCGTTGCTGTGGCGAGAGGTCAGTGGCGCTCGGCCTCGGCCCCGCCGCTGGGGGTCGGCGGCACCGGGGGCGAGAGGCGCTTGCGGGTCCTGCGGGTCTCGGTGAGTGCCTGGGTGAGCAGGAGACGTGACGTCATGGGTGGGACCTTCCTGGTGGGTCAGATCAGCTCGCCGGCGGAGGGAAGCGTGTCGGGGTGCTCCTGGGCGTACCGGGGTCCGGCCTGACCCGAGCCGAGGCGGCGGCGCAGCACGAGCAGCCACCACAGCAGGGCGAGCAGCATGATCCCGGCGAAGACCAGGCCGTTGCCCTCGAACGCGGGGAGGAAGATCAGCACGGCCTCGACGGCGACGAACACGACCAGGCTGACGAGGACGACGGGGACCCGGGCTCGGCCCAGGTCGTAGGTTCCCGGCTCGGGCGTCGGGATCCGGTCCTTGGCTGCGGCCACGAGGACTCCGACGGCCTGGAGCAGGTAGGTGGTGAAGAACGCGAGCGAGGCGATGCCGAGGAAGTAGTTGAACGCCTGCTCGTTGACGAGGGCCGAGAGCAGCAGCAGCACGGACACGGCGCCGAGCGAGAGCACGGCCGTGGTGGGGGTCTTGCGCGTCTCCGAGACGTTCCTCAGGGCGCGCGAGAAGGGCATCATGTTGTCGCGCGAGAGCGAGTAGAGGAGCCTGGTCCCGACCAGCACGTTGGCCAGCAGGCACACCAGGATGTTGGTCAGGGCCACGGCGACCACCAGGCGGGAGAACGCGGGCCCGAGCTGCTGG
This sequence comes from Solicola agrisoli, assembly GCF_049059935.1. NCBI lineage: Bacteria > Bacillati > Actinomycetota > Actinomycetes > Propionibacteriales > Nocardioidaceae > Solicola > Solicola agrisoli. The sequence goes on from NZ_JBMGQR010000030.1 coordinate 10,106, forward strand.
CTGATGATCTCCTCGATCGGTGCCGACGAGCTCGCCACCGCGGCGGGGTCCTTGATCGCCAGGACGTAGACCAGGTACATGGCGAACTCGATGACGCACGACGCGGCGAACGCGTAGAACATGGTGCGGGGGATGACGCGGCGGGCGTCCTTGGTCTCCTCGGCGACGTCGGCCACCGCCTCGACGCCGACCAGTCCGAAGAACGGCCCGAGGGCGGCGACCAGCCACGCCACGGCGTAGCTCGAGTGGTCCGCGGGGGTGGCGGCCGTGAAGAGCGAGCTGATGGGTTGTGCGTCGTTGGTGACGACGAACGCGACCAGCGCCACCACGACGGTCACCCCGATGGTGACGACGAACTCCAGGCCCACACCGATGTTGTTGATGAAGGTGGCCAGGCGAACGCGGTAGGCGTTGATCAGGACGCACACCGCGACGACACCGATCGCGAGGAAGATCTGGCGCTGCTGGGTGAGCTCCCACTCCATGACGCTGCCGAGGTAGCCCGCGAAGATGTACCCCAGGCTGGTCATGCCGCTGACCCAGCCGACCAGGGCGGAGAACCCGGTGAACCATCCGAAGCTCGAGCCGTTCAGGCGGCTCGTCCACTGGTAGGCGTACCCGGCCAGGGGGATCTTCGCCGCGAGGTCGGCGGCGACCAGCGTCCACAGCAGGAACACCGGGATGGCCAGGAACAGGGTCCAGATGAACGGGGAGCCGGCGTTGGTGTAGCCGGCGCCGAAGCTCGCGAACACGGCCGTGGTGGCGCTGATGGTGGAGAACCCGATCGCGAACGACGCGAGCTTGCTGACCGACCGGTCGAGCTTCTGCTCGTACCCGAACTCGGCAAGGCGGGCGTCCTCGTCCTCCCCGGCCTGTCGGGGAGGGGGTGTCAGGTCGGCGTTCACGCCGGCGCCGGAGACCTTGTCGCTCATGTGGACCTTCTTCTGCCACCGACCGCCGGCCCGGTGCCGTGATCGTTGGTCAGCAGTGAACGCCACCTGGGGTCGTCGAGGAAGGACCGAAGTGTTATCTACTCATTGACGACGGTTATCACCAGTTGGCGCCGTCCTGGGCGACGCGGCGGCGCATGTGCCGGACCAGACGTTGCGCCGACGATGACAGCCTGTTCGGCCGCCAGGCGAGCGCCGTGTAGCTGGGGGGGCGATCGGTGATCGGGACGAACACGGTGCCGTGGCGGCCGTACCGGTCGACCAGCGAGGAGGTGGTGAAGCTGATGCCCACCCCGCGGGCGACGAGGGTCATCTCGGTGTCGTAGGTCGCCGCCTCGGCCACCACGGGTGCCGGTCGACCCTGCCGGGCATCGAGCGCGAGCCAGTAGTCGCGCCAGCCGCCCGCGGACAGCGGAGCGGCAATGATGTCCTCGTCGAGCAGCTCGTCGATCTCCAGCTCCTCGCGGCCCGCCAGTCGGTGCTCGCGAGGCAGGCAGGCGACCCAGCCCTCCTGTGCCACGTTGATGGTCTGGAGGTCGGACACGTCGACCGGCGGACGGAGCAGGGCGATGTCGGTCGCACCCGACCGCAAGCCGGCGGTGGGGTCGGAGAAGTCGTACTCGGTGGTCTCGATCGCCAGACCCGGCAGTGACCGGTCCACGCCCTCCAGGAGCCGGAAGAGCAGGTCGGCCCCGGTGCCGGTGAGGTAGCCGATCCGGACCTGCGCATTGCCGGCGAGCTCGTCCACGACGTCCATCGTGACCTGCACCTCGCGCAGGGCGGAGCGGACGTACGGGAGCCACTGCCGGCCGACCTCGGTGAGCTGGACCGAGTGGGTGTCCCGATCGAAGAGCCGGTCGCCGACCAGGCCCTCGAGCTGCCTGATGGCCGACGACAGCGCGGGCTGGGAGATGAACAACCGTTCGGCTGCCCTCCGGTAGTTCAGCTCGGCGGCCAGCGCCTCGAAGTAGCGCAACAGCCGCAGGCTCACGTCCCTGGCCACCGACGACCTCCTCCAGTGATAACCGACGGTTATCTCCTCATCGTATCTGTCCGCTTCCGTTCGTGGGCGGGTGTGGGCAGGGTTGCCCGTGCCCAGCACCGGATGAAGGAGACGACGATGCCCTGCCACCACGGGTCCAGCACCCTCCAGACCCCCGCTCGTCAAGAGTTCTTCGACGTCACCAGCCGGCTGGAGGAGTTCGTGGGCACGACCGGCGTCCGTGACGGCATCGCGGTCGTCTACTCCGCGCACACCAGCTGCTGCGTCCTGCTGCAGGAGGAGTCCGAGGACGTCACCTACTACGGGACCCAGCTCGTCCTGCAGGACACCCTGAACGTGCTGGCCGCGATCGCGCCGCCCACCCGGCACGAGGGCCAGTACCTCCACCCGGGCCCGATCCACATCCGCAACGCCGCCGAGCTGCGCGACGAGCTGCCGGAGTGGGGCCTGAACACCGACGGCCACATCATCTCCTCCATCCTCGGACGCTCCGAGACCATCCCGGTCGTCGACGGCGCCCTGGTGCTCGGTGAGTTCGGTCGCGTGTACTTCGGCGACCTCGACTCGGTGCGGGCGCGCGAGCGGACCGTCCACTTCCAGGTCATGGGCGACTGAGGTGCTCGTCTACGCCGTCGACGTCGGCACCACCAACACCAAGGTGGTCCTGTTCGACGGCGACCTCCACCGGCTCGCCGTGTCGTCGGCGCCCGCGGTCTACCACCGCGAGGACGTGAGCGTCGAGTTCGATGCGTCGACGCTGTTCGAGTCGGTCCTCGACCTGATCCACCAGTGCTCCCGGGCGGTCGCGGACACCTCCGCGCACGACGCCGTCATCGTCCTGACCGGTCAGGCCGAGTCCCTGGTCCTCAACGACGAGCACGGTCGGCCGGTGCGCCCGGGGATGTCGTGGCTGGACGACCGGGCGGCGACCTTGGCGGTCGAGATCGCCGAACGGTTCGGCACCGACGCCGCGTTCGCCGTGACGGGCCAGCCCGTCTCGTCCGCGACCTGGCCGGCAGCGAAGCTCCGTTGGCTCGGTCATCACGAGCCGGCGGTTCTCGAGAAGACCGCGGCCGTGCTGATGGTCAAGGACGAGATGATCCGGCGCCTCACCGGCGCGGCGGCAGGTGAGGTCACCACGCGCGGCTTCACCTACATGTACGACGTCCGCGCCCGGCACCCCTGGTCCGAGATGCTGGACTACCTCGCGGTCGACCCCTCCCAGCTGGCCGAGACGGTCCCGGCCGGTACCGACGTGGGCGAGGTCCAGGCGGCGGTCCTCGACAGGCTGCCGCGGTCCGCCTCCTACCGCGTCAACGCCGGCGCGCTGGACCACTTCTGCGCCATGGTCGGCACCGGCTCCTACCGGCCCCGTGTCGTCAGCGAGTCCGCGGGCACCGTCCTGTCGCTCTCGGTCCTCACCGAGGGCTGGACCTTCGACGAGGACCACAAGGTGTCCTTCCACGCCGGGCTCGAGACCGACGACGTCGTGCTGTTCAACGGCGTCGACAGCGGCGGCGTCGCGCTGGACTGGTACCGGCGCGAGGGTCTGTCCGACATGGGGTACGACGAGCTCGAGCGTCGGCTCCGGGCCCGAGGCGCAGCGACCGCTCCGATCTTCCTCCCGTACCTCACGGGCGTGAACCCTCCGGACTTCTTCGCCGACGCCCACGGCGCCTTCCTCGGTCTCACGCTCGGGCACGACCGGATCGATCTGGCCTACGCGGTCGAGGAGGGCATCGCCCACCTGCTGCACCGCAACGTCGAGTACCTGCAGACGCCCGGACCCCCGGAGATCGTCTCGACCGGCGGAGGTGCCGCGTCGAGCTTCTGGAACCAGCTCAAGGCCGACGTCTGCGGCGTCGACGTCGTGGTGCCCGACGAGCAGGAGGCCACCTGCCGAGGTGCGGCGGTCCTGGCCCTGAGAGCAGCCGGCGGCATCGACGACATCGCCGACGCGGCCCACCTCAACCAGCCGGCCGCCGCGCGCTACACGCCCACCGACGTCGTCGGCCGCGCCGAGCGGTACCGCCGGTTCGACGACTACCTGAACCGACTGTTCGACCACTGACCGCAAGGAGATCCCCATGTTGCTCGCCTGTTCCTCCCCGATGGTCCCCGGCGACTCGCTCACCGAGAAGGCCACGCTGCTCAAGCAGTGGGGCTACGACGCGCTCGCCGTGTTCCTGCCCCTGGACGAGTGGACGCCGTCGGTGCGTCGCGAGCTGACGTCGCTGACCAGCCGCACCGGCGTGCGGCCGGTGGAGTTCGTCCTGACCGACGCCATCTACGGCCACGCGATGTCGAGCGACGACGACCTGCGCAAGAGGTGCCGTGCGATGTACGTCGAGGCGGCGGAGGTCTGTGCCGAGATCGGCGCCGTCACCGAGATCGAGTACGAGTACGGCGCCCAGGACCCGCTCCCGTTGTTCGAGCCCTTCCAGCAGCTCGACGACGACCAGAAGCGTGAGTTCGGGGAGTTCTACCGCGAGCTGCTCGACGTCGTCGTCGGGACGCCGGCCAAGGTGCTGCTCGAGCCCCTGAACCGTTACGAGAGCCGCTACCTCAACCGAGTCGTCGACAACCTCGAGATCATCGAGGCGGTCGAGCACCCCAACGCGGGGTTGTTGCCCGACTCCTTCCACATGTCGATCGAGGAGGCCCACCTGGGCGATGCGCTCAGGATGGCCGGTGACCGGATCGGCCACGTGCACCTCGGTGACAGCAACCGCACGCTCCCGGGGCACGGACTTCTCGACTGGGTCGACTTCTTCGCCGCGCTGCGCGAGGTCGGGTTCGACGGTTGCGTCAACCTGGAGTGCTCCACCGAGGGCGACCCGGCGACGACGCTGCCCGAGACCGCCGCGCGGTTGCGTGAGCTCGTCGCCCCGTGAGCCCGCCGATCCGAGCCCCGTTCTTCGAGATCGGGCCCAAGAACCTCCTCCGACGTGGCGAGGTCGAGGCGTTGGCCGCAGCCGCGGGAAGGGCGGGCGCGGACCACGACGTCTGCGTCATCCTCACCGTCCCGACGGCGTTCGTCGCGCCGGTGCACGACCTCGACACGGGCGTCCACGTGATGGCCCAAGGCATGGACCTCGACCTTCCCGGTCCGTCCATGCACCGGGTCACCGCCGAGGCGCTGGTGGACGCCGGTGCGACGGGCGTGATGCTGAACCACGACGCCGACCCGCTGGAGCCGGACGAGCTCGAGCGTGCGATCGAACGCGCCCAGCAGGTCGGGCTCAACACGGTCGTCTGCGCCGCGACCGAGGCTGACGCCGTCCGGAGCGCCAGTCTTGGGCCGACGGTGGTGCTGCTCGAACCACCCGAGCTCATCGGCGGCTCGGACGCCGGCCCACGCACCTGGATCGCGCCCTCCACCGCGGCCGTCCACTCGGCCGCTCCCCACGTGCTCGCCATGCATGCGGGCGGCGTGGCCACGCCACGCGTCGCCCACGACATCGTCGCCGCCGGAGCCGACGGCACCGGTTCGACGAGCGGCGTGCTCGGCGCCCACGACCCTCTCGCCGCCGCACGAGCCTTCATCGCCGCCACCCGGGCGGGCTGGGACACCCGGGCGTGAGACGAGCGCCGGTCCCGCCTGTTTCCACCACCACGACCTCACACCAGGAGAAGACATGAACACCAGCCTCAGCGGTCGCACCGCCGTCGTCACCGGCGGCGCCCGCGGCATCGGCCTGACCCTCGCGCGCTCCCTCGCGGCCGAAGGAGTCAAGGTCGCACTCCTCGACCTCCTCGACACGGTCGAGGAGACCGCCCGCGAGCTCGCGTCCGAGACCGGCGTCCAGACGTACGGACAGCGGCTCGACGTGACCGACCAGTCCGCTGTGGCCGACGCCTTCGAGACCGTCGGGGAGGTGCTCGGTGCTCCTCAGGTCCTGGTGACCGCCGCCGGCATCGAGATCAACGGCGACTCGGTGGACGTCACCGCCGAGCAGTGGCGGAAGGTCGTCGACGTCAACCTGGGCGGGACGTTCTTCTCGGCACAGGCCTTCGCGTCGGGTCTGCTGAGGGCCGAGCTCCCCGGCAGCGCCATCTTCATCGCGTCCATGTCGGGATCCATCGTGAACGTCCCCCAGTGGGCCGCGTCCTACAACTCCTCCAAGGCCGCCGTCAGCCACCTCGGCAAGTCGCTGGCCGTGGAATGGGCGCCGGCAGGCATCAGGGTCAACTCGATCTCACCGGGGTACGTCCTCACCGACCTCACCCAGGCGATCCTCGACGAGGAGCCGCAGCTGCACGACGACTGGGTCGCGCGCATCCCCCAGGGGCGGATGGCCGACCCGTCCGACCTGACCGGGCTCGTGAACTTCCTGGCATCGGACGCGTCGAGCTACCTCACCGCTCAGGACATCGTCATCGACGGCGGCTACACGGCCATCTGAGAACCGGGAGCGGCCCCCGGTCACCTGGCGGCGGCAGGCGTGTCGCCCCAGGCGGCGCGGGCGCCGGAGTCGCCGACCCGGTAGACCTGGACGCCCGCCGCGACCGAGGCGACGACGGCGAGGACGGCGACGCCCGTGGTGATGGCCTTGCGGGCGCTGCCGGCCCGGTCGAGCAGCAGCATGACGACCAGGAGCACGACCATCGGGAGTGCGAACCAGAGCAGCTGGTCGCCGAGCTCGGCGTGCTCGCCGGGGTCGCCGACGCGCTTTTCGAGGGCCTCGCCGCTGGAGGTGGCGACCGGGATCAGGGCCGTGCCGACCACGCCGAGGGCGACGACGAGCCAGCCGTAGGTCTGGCGCCAGGCGGGCCGCAACGCGACGACGACGGCCCCGATGATCGTCAGGGGGAGCAGGACGACGACGGCGTGCACCACCAGGGGGTGCAGGGGCAGGCCGTTGAACGAGTCGAACACGAGGTCTCCTTCGGGCAGGACCGTCCGCGGTGGAGGGTCCTGCCCGAGCCTGGGCGTCCCACCGTTAAGGGAGCGTCATGCCCGCATCAAGTCGGCTCCGTGCACCGGGCGAGCGAGGTCTCGCGGGCTACCGTGCGGCCATGGTGCACGTGCTGCTGGTGGAGGACGACGACGCGATCCGCCACGGCCTCACCCGCGCGCTCGGCGAGGGCGGTGACTCCGTCACCGCGGTCCGGACCGGGGCCGAGGGGATCTCCGCCGCGGTCGACCAGCGTCCGGACGTGGTCGTGCTGGACCTCGGACTGCCCGACCTCGACGGCGCCGACGTCCTGGCGATGCTGCGAGCGGTGAGCCAGGTGCCCGTCATCGTCGCCACCGCGCGCGACGACGAGCGCGACGTGGTGCGGCTGCTCGACGCCGGCGCGGACGACTACGTGGTCAAGCCATACTCGGCCGCCCAGGTGCAGGCGCGCATCCGTGCGGTGCTGCGGCGCTCGGGCGCGTCGGACGCACCGGAGGCGGCGGTCGTGGTCGGTGGTCTGCGGGTCGACCCGGCCTCGCGGACGGTCGTCCTCGACGGCGCCGACGTGCCGCTCACGCGCAAGGAGTTCGACCTGCTCCTGGTGCTCGCGCGCCGAGCCGGCTCGGTGGTCACCCGACGCAGCCTGCTCGCCGAGGTCTGGCAGCTGCCGTGGGGCGGCGCGGACCGCACCGTCGACGTCCACTTGTCGTGGCTGCGTCGCAAGCTGGGGGAGACCGCCGCCGAGCCCCGCTACCTGCACAGCGTGCGCGGGGTCGGCGTCAAGCTCGTCGCCCCCGACCCCGTGCGATGACCATGCGGCGCAGGATCCTCGCGCTCACCACCGGCGTGACGGCGCTCGTCCTCGTCCTGCTGGCGGTGCCGCTGGCGGTGGTCAGCCGGCAGGTGGTGGTCGACCGCTCGTCGCAGGAGACGAGCCTGGTGGCGCAGTCGGTCGCGGACTACCTGAGCACCGGTCGCTTCGACGTCCCGCAGCTGCGGTCGTACCTGAGACGGCAGGTCGGGCGCGACGACGTGCTGATCGCGGTGCTGCTGCCCGACGGGACCGTGGTCGGCGACCGCATGCCCGCCGGGCTCCCGACGCTGCGGCCCGGTGACACCGACCGCGACGGCGACAGCGGGCGCGACGAGGACCGCGACGGCGACGGTCCGCTGGACACCGACGGGGACGGGGACGGCCTCGGGGCGGTGTCGCCCACCGAGCAGACGTCCGTCGCGGACGGGCGCCTCATCCAGGTCGAGGCGACCACCCCGTCGGGGCCGGCCCTGGTCCGGGCGTACGCCGACGACGACGAGCTCACCGAGGGCGTCTGGCGGTGGTGGGCCCTGATCGCGACGGTGTCGGTGCTGCTGCTCGGGCTGTCCGCGCTCGCGGCGGTGCTGGTGTCGCGCCGCCTGGTCCGCCCTCTCGACGCCGCCGCGCGCACCGCGTCCCGGCTGAGCGGCGGCGACCTCGACGCCCGGGCGCCGGTGGACGGGCCGCACGAGGTGGCCGAGGTGGCCACGGCGCTCAACGTCCTGGCCGAGCGGATCGACGGGCTGATGGTCGCCGAGCGCGAGACCGTCGCCGACCTGTCCCACCGTCTCCGCACCCCACTGACCGCGGTGCGTCTCGGCGTGGACGCCCTGCCGCGGGACGTCCGCAGCCTCGAGCTCAGCGACCAGGTCGCCCAGCTCGAGCGCACGCTCACCGCGGTCATCCAGGCCGCCCGCAGGCCACGTCGTTCCGCGGAGTCCGGTGGCACCGACGCGGTGGCGACGGTGCGCGAGCGGGCGGAGTTCTGGGAGCCGCTCGTCCAGGACCAGGGACGCGCGCTCACCCTCGACCTCCCGGCCGTCCCGGTGTCGGTCTCCTGCGACGGGTCCAGCCTCGCCGCCGCCGTCGACGCGCTGCTCGAGAACGTCGTCGCCCACACGCCCGAGGGCACGTCGATGGAGGTGCGGGTGACCACCGCCGAGGAGCACGAGGACGGAGCCGTGCGGCGGTGGACGAGGGTCGACGTCCTCGACGACGGACCCGGCTTCGCACCCAGTGCCCGGGTGCGGGGGCACAGTGACCGCGGCTCGACCGGGCTCGGCCTCGACATCGCCGCCCGCTGCGCCGAGGACGTCGGCGGCCGCCTCGAGATCGACCGCGACCGTTCACGGACCCGGGTGCGCCTCGTCCTGCCCGCGGTCCCGATGGTCGGCCCGACGAGGACCTGACGCACCTGCCGTCCTGCCGAGCACCAGGTTGTTCACGACCACGCGTCCTCGTGTCACGCACCCACACGTCGGCGCAGCGTCGCGAGCCCCGCTCCCTCGACGGCCTCGTCCGCCACGGCACGCCCGGACACCAGCATGAGGAGGTCCAGTGCGTTCCCGGCGACCTCGTCGGCGCCGGCATCGCCGTGGGTGAGCTCGACGTCGCCGGCACGGAGTCGGACGTCTGCGACGTGCTCTCGGGCTCCGCCCAGCCCGACGGACGTCCGAACCTGGTACCGGAGCGCGTCGACGACCGCCGCGACCGGGTACCGGGGCACGATGCCCAACGGGCGCCGGACGTCCTCCCCGTGCACGACCGCCTCGACGAGTCTGCTCGCGAGCGGCGCCGGTGGTGTGCGTCGGAGATCGACGACCCGGCGCATCGACTCCAGCGTCTCGTGCCCCGTCGGCCGTCGGTGTCGAGCCACCCCCCGAGCGTTCGCACGATCGAAGTCGAAGCGGGAGCGGACCATCTGAGCGACGAAACCACGACGCGTCGTCAGGGCGGTGTCGACGAGGTGGGCGAGCACGTCGTGGACGTCCCACCCCGGACACTGCGACGGCCGCCCGAAGCCCTCGGGACCGATCGGTGCGAGGTCCTCGACCAACCGCGCCCGCTCCTCACGCACCACGGCCCACACACCGTCTCGATCCAGCTCGTCCACCACGACCTCCTTCATTGGAACTCCGTCGAGAACCAGACCGACGCCGAGGTCCGGACTCATCGGTACCAGGCCGTTCTGTCGCGACGTCGCCGGCGGGCTCGCTGAGGGTGTGGGTGCGGACGCTCGACTGCGGGAGACGCCGTGAGTCAGGTCGATGCCCGTCGGCGCAGTGGAGGATCGGTCAGTACCACTTGAGGTAGCCGTCGGTGCGAAGACGTCCGCCCTGGTTGACGCAGCGCGACACGGTGACGGTGTAGCCGGCGTCGCGGAGGCGCTGGGCGTCGGCGAACAGGATGTTCCGGCACGCCGACGGGGACGCGAAGACCCGGTGCTGCGAGCCTGCCGCCTGGGCCAGTCCTGCCGGCCCCACCACGGCGGCGCCACCGGCAATCAGGGCGCCTGCAGCGATCGCGGGCACGAGACGAGTACGGGACAGGGGCATCAGAAGAACTCCTCCAGGTTGCGCGGCAGCCACGCCACGGGCGGCGGTGGTCGATCTCGCGTCCGTCAGGGTTGGACGGTGTCGGCGAGCGTAGATCGGCAGGGGGTCAGCCGAGGGCGACCACTGCGCAGGGCGACGGGTGGTCGCTGCGGAGCTCGAGCGGCCCGCCACCGATGATCGAGCCGCTCTCGGAGGTCTGCACGGTCTGCGTCACGCCTCGCCCGGAGCTGCGGCAGGGGCGGTGAAGGTATGCGCTAGGCAGCATCCCGGCCGGGTCGACGGCGGCTCGGGGCGCTGCCGGCCGGGGGCTCGCTGCTGAACCACTCGACGAACGCGGCAGGGTCCCTGCGCTCGATCTCGTCGAGCAGGATCTGTCGCTGGGTGGCGGTCTGCAGGCGCAGCAGGGGGTCCGGGTGCCGGGTCCGATGGATGCTGACCTGCCAGGCCCATCGCAGCTGGTCGTACGTCCACGTGCGGACGACCATTCGAAGTGCGTCCTGGTCCGCGTCGACCGACCGGGTCGCAGAGGTCGAGGGCTCGGCCGCCGGTGGAGCGTGACCTGGGCGCCGGGCCATCGCCGTCAGACCACCGAGCAGCAGGACGACGAGGTAGCAGACGCCCCAGGACCCGCCGGCCGCGACCGACCCCACGAGCGCCACGCAGCTCGAGGCACCGAGGCCGAGGGCAGTCGCCCACGTCGACGTCGGAGGAACGTTCGTCGATGGGGGGACGAGCACCCACCGCGCCCACGCGGCGGCCGCGGTCCCGAGGGCCCCGGCGACGACCCACGAGGCTGCCGGCGTCTCCAGGGCGGCGGCGAGCAGGCCGGCGGCGGTGGCGGACGCCCAGACGGCCCACCACACGATCCAGGTGATCTTCACGCTGCCGTCCCGCCTCGTCGGTCGCCCCAGCGTCGAGCCCCGAGGTGTCGCCTCGGTGAACAGGACGAGCCTCGCTGCCGAACTCGGCGGACGGCAGCGAGCCCCGCCGCGGGCGTTCGGACGGTGTCCCGCCGTCGTTCACCGACGGGCCACTCCAGCGTCGGGCTGGGTGCCGGGTCGATCGCTACCGTCGGCGCGGGCCGAACGACCTCTCGTCCGTCCCTTCTCGGGCGAGGAGCTCACGTGGAGACCGTGCACCTGTTCTCCGGGTACGTGCTCGACCGCAGCCAGGTTCGCGCGTGCTGTTCGTGCGGTTTCACGACGGGCCCGGCGCCGGCGCAGCGCACGGCCCGGCGCGAGCTGCTGCGCGACCATCACCTGACACGGCCGGTCTGCGAGACGTGCGGTCGTGGCGACCCGGGGAGTCTTCCCGTCGGGCTCCCGACGTTCCTGGTGGTCCGGGTCGACGACGCCACCGACCGTCCGCGGGTGGTGTGTGCCCCGGGCGGCGGCGGGTGCGACGACGGTCCTGCTGGGAGCGACGACCCGGCGCCGGGCGCCGCTCCTGACGGCACCGCCGCGGTCGGGGACGTCGACGGGCTCGACGAGCCCGACGGGGCAGCGACCATCGCCCGCGCCGAGGGCGTCCTGATGGCCTTCCACGCCGTGGACCCCGTCCAGGCCGGGGAGCGACTCGCCGCCCGCGCACGACGTGCGGACATCAGCCTGCTCGAGGCCGCCCACCGCGTGCTCGTGGCCGTCGCGGGGGACGGGTCGGACTCCGCCGGCACCGCGCCCCGCGCAGGCGTCACCGCCACGCGCCGACGCTGAGGGCGCCACCGCGGCGGCAGTCGCCCCGTGGACCTCTCCTCCAGGTGGACGAAGTTCCTCCGATGTGGCGACCTCGTGCCCCGTTCGGGACGAGGATCGGACAATGCACGACACCACCCCGCCCCGACTGGTCACGCCGGCCGAGGCCGCAGCGATCCTGCACGTCAGCCCGACGTTGTTGCGGCGATGGGCGATGGCGGGGCGCCTCTCCGCCGCCCGGACGCTGGGAGGCCACTGGCGCTTCCGGCTCGATGACGTCATGGTGCTGCGAGCCACCCGAGCCGCTGCGGCGCAGGCCTGAGGGCGTCAGCTCCCCGACCGGACCTGCTGGACGATCGACTTGGTGATCGCGGCACGGGCGACGGGACGGTCGCCGACCGCCGCGAGGACGCTGAGGAACGCCAGCCGGCGACCGCGTCGGTCGAGCTGGGCGCGGCACTCGATCCGCTCGCCGAGGCCGACCGACGCGATCAGCTGCAGCGAGCTGGCGTGGGTGACGGCGTGCTCGCTGTCGCCGAGCGTGGGCGCGACGGCCAGGTAGGCCGCGAGCTCCAGAGCGGCGGCGAGGGCGGCCGCGTGCACCCCGCCGGCGCCGTTGTCCGCCAGCTCCCCGGGGACCAGGGCGACCCCGACCTGGGGCGACCCGGGATCGATCAGGTGGCACCCGAGTGCCTGGGTCAGGGGGACCGCCAACGCCAGCGCGGCGCGTGACCCCATCCCGTGCGGTGCCATGCGTCAGAGCCTGCGCCGGTCGGGCGAACGCCCGGTGACCGGCCCGTGACGGGCAGCGGGCCGTCCGCGGATGGCTCGAGGTGGCTCACCGGCCGGAGGACGAGGTGGCCGCCGCGTACTGGTCGGCTGCGGCGTGCACGGCGGCGACGTACTCGGCCGAGTGGTTGTACGAGAAGACGGCCTGCCCCCAGAGGGCGCCGTCGAGACGGTGGTCGTCGGCGCACAGGTACCGGCCGGCGGCGTAGGCCGCGTCGTCGAGGTCGTGGACGTCGGTGCGCCCGTCGCCGTCGCCGTCGGACGCCCACCGCCGCCACGTGGTGGAGATGAACTGCATGGGGCCCGCGGCCCGGTCCCACGACCCGTTGCCGTCGCCGATGGCGGCGACGTCCCCGTCGCCGTCGAGCGCGACCCCGTCGATCGGGAGCCCGGTCGTCCCGTCATCGGCGAGGGTGCGTCCGCCGATCGTGCCGTGGTGCGACTCGACCCAGCCGATGCCGGCCAGCGTCGTCCATCCCAGGCCGCAGCCGGGCTGCTCGCGGGCGAGCCTCAGCGCGGCCGAGGCGTACGCGCGCACGGCGGGGACCGGCACCGCCGTGCTCGCCGCGGTGCTCTGGACCCACGCGGGGTCCACGACCGCTGCTGGGTCGGCCGCCGCGACGTCGACGGATGGGACGGGGGCCTCCACGTCAGCCGGGGCCGAGGTGACGACGACGGGGTCGTCGACGACGCCGCCGCGGTCCGCCAACCGGGTGGTCGCGAGCAGTGCGGCGGCGACGGCGGCGACGAGCCCGACGGTGAGGACCGACCTCACCCGAAGCGGCCGTTGACGTAGTCGTGGGTGCGCTGGTCCTGGGGCGTCGCGAACATCGCACCGGTGTCGCCGTGCTCGACGATGACGCCGGGCGTCCCCTGGGCGGCGAGGAAGAACGCGCAGGTGTCGGAGACGCGCGCGGCCTGCTGCATGTTGTGGGTGACGATCACGATCGTGACGTCCTGGGCCAGCTCGAGCATGGTCTCCTCGATCACCCGCGTGGAGGTCGGGTCCAGCGCCGAGCACGGCTCGTCCATCAGCAGGACGCGGGGACGGACGGCGAGCGACCGTGCGATGCACAGGCGCTGCTGCTGGCCGCCCGACAGGCCGCCGCCGGGTGCGTCGAGACGGTCCTTGACCTCGTTCCAGAGCCCGCCCTTGCGCAGGCTCGACTCGACCAGCTCGGCGCGGTCGCCGCGGGAGACCTTGGTGCCGGTCAGGCGCAGCCCGGCCAGGACGTTCTCGGCGATCGACATCGCCGGGAACGGGTTGGGCTTCTGGAAGACCATGCCGATCGCGCGGCGCGCGTCGGTGAGGCGCCGGTCGGGGTGGTAGACGTCGTCGCCGTCGAGGAGCACCTCGCCGGCCATCTGTGCGGACGGCACGAGCTCGTGCATCCGGTTCAGGATCCGCAGGAAGGTGGACTTGCCACATCCCGACGGGCCGATGAGCGCCGTGATGCCGCCGGCGGGCATGGTGAGGCTGACGCGGTCCAGGACGAGCCGCTCGCCGAACCAGGCGGAGATGTCGCGGGCCTCGAGGGAGGCGAGGTGGCCGCCGCGGGCGCGGACGGGTGTGGCTGGTCCGGGCGCGTCGAGGACGACGGGGATCTCGACGGTGCGGTGGAACGCGTCGGTGGTCATGGTCACTCCTGGGGACGAGGCCTGCGGTGGCCCGCTGGGTGCGGGCCACCGCAGGCCGGTGGTGCTGGGTGTCGGGGCTACTTCTGCTTGATCGTGAAGCTCAGGCGACCCGCGCCGGCGTTGGCGCTGCCGCTGTAGGTGGCGACGAGCTTCTGCTTGCCCTTGGGGAGCTTGGCCAGGCGCACGGTGGCCTTTCCGCCGGACAGCCGGCCGGTGCCGACGACCTTGCTCCCGCGCTTGATCGTCACGGTGCCGGTGGGCTTGAGGGAGGTCCCGTTGAGGCTGACGGTGACGGCGCCGGTGGCGCGCTTGCCCTTCTTGACCGAGGCGGCGTACGTCTCACGGACCACGGCCGAGGCCTTGGAGACGGTGACGGTGCCGGCGGCGGAGGAGGGGACCACGGCGGTGGTGCCGAGGTAGCGGGCGGTCACGGCGGTCCGGCCGGCCCCGAGGGTGGCGGGGACGGCCACGCTCGCGGTGCCGGCGGACAGGGTCCGGTTGACCGTGGCGCCCGAGCCGACCTTGATCGCGACCGTGCCCGCGGCGGCCTTGCCGGCCGAGCGGACGGTGACGCGCACGGTGCGCGCCTTGCCCCACGTGGAGCTGGCGGGGGAGATGCTGACCGTCGTGGCCGAGGCGACCCTGGCCAGGGCGCTGGCGGTGGCCTGCGAGGGCTCGAAGGCGGTCCCGGCGGTGGGGACGAACTCGGCCCGGTAGGTGTGGCTGCCGGTGACGCCGCTGAGCTGGTGGGTGGCCACGCCCTGGATCACCGGCACGCCCGTGCGGAGGACGGTGCTGCCCTCGTAGAAGGTGACGGTGCCGTCGGGGGCCGTGCCGGCGCGGACCGCGGCGCGCAGGCGGATGGTGCCCGCGGCGGGGCTGTCGGCCGTCAGGGAGGTGGTGGTGGCGACGGCCTGGTTGAGGGTGAAGTTGCTCGTCGGGTTCTGGGTGGCCTGCCCGCAGACGCCGCCGGCGTCAGGGGTGGCGAGCTGGGAGAAGCCCGATGCCTCGATCAGCGGACGCGCGGCCGTCGAGCAGACGAAGCCGTCCTCGCCGAAGACGGCCTGGACGGTGGCGTTGCCGAGGTCGGAGCCTCGCACGACGTCGTAGAGGGCCCGCTGGGCGGAGAAGCCGGAGGGGATGCGCAGCGCGGTGCCGAGCAGCTCGGCGCGGCCCTTGGAGAACGGGGCGATGGCGTTGGGGTCGCTCTTGATCGGGGTGTCGTCGTGCTCCTGCACCTCGGTGACGGCCGAGCCGAGCGTGACGGCGGTGCCGCCGTTGAGCGCCTGCAGCTGGGCGACGAAGAACGACCGGGTGCCGGACCCGGCCTGGGGGATGAGCGGCTTGATCGTGGCGCTCGAGGTGCCGCCGACCTGGTTCCAGCGGGTGGCGTCACCCTTGTAGATGGCGAGGATCTGGGCCCCGGTGAGGCTGCTGGGGGCGTTGGAGGCCACGGTGCGCGACACGGCGGGCACCAGCGTGTCGAGGGCGAAGGGGAACGCCTGCAGACCGGCGCCGACCTCCTCGGTGTTCAGCTGCGAGGAGGACCGGGCGAAGTCGACGTCGGTGTTGTTCTTCGCGCCGTACAGCAGGGCCTTACCGGCGCCGGAGCCGTTCGGGCGGGGGATGGCGCCGGCGGGCAGCGCGATCGTGCCGCCACCGGTGGCCGAGAAGCTGGCGATGCGGGAGGCGGGAGCCGGCGTCTGCCCGTTCCACCCCTTCACGGCGACGCCGTCGACGGTGCCGCCGGTCGCGAGCAGGTGCAGCGTGTGCTGGATGGTGTCCGAGCCGACACCGATGAGGTCGGCACCGGTGGGCGTGAAGGTCGGGTCGTCGGCCTCGGCCGCCTGGGCCGGGACGGCGACCGCGAGCGCGGAGCCGACGACGGCCAGGGTGGCGGCGGCCGCGAGGGACCTGCGTACGAACATGGGTTCTCCTTGGTCTGGTGGTGCTCAGGTGGGGTGTGGGTGCTGCGGTGGGGCGCTCGTAGGGACGGTGGGATCGGGAGGGTCGGTCAGATCAGGTTGGGCAGCAGCCGCATGACGACGTCGGTGGTGAACCAGGCCAGCGCCATCGCGACGGGCGCGGCGAGCACCCAGACCAGGGCGGTGGACCACCGCGCGGTGGCCGCGGCGACGGCGACGCACACGGCGGTCAGCGCGCCGAGGGCGAGGGCGAGCAGCGGCAGGGCGGCGGGGTCGGCGGCCATCGCGCGCTCGGAGTCGGGCACGGACGGAGCGCGACCGGACGGGGCCGGGAAGCCCTTGGTCGCCTCGGCGTCGACGTAGACCGCCGAGCCGGAGTCGATGGAGGTGAGCCGTCCGGTCCCCTCAGCGCTGACCAGCGTCAGCCGGGCGGTACCGCTGGCCGGTGCGGCGGGGAGCGGGTCGCCGGCGCGGCGTACGCCGAGCACGGTGTAGCTCACCGATCCCTGGCCGGCGACGACGTCGAGGCGGTCGCCCCGGCGCAGGTCGCCGATCCGTCCGAAGGGGGCGCCGTAGGTGGCGCCCCGGCCGTAGACGACCGAGATGCCCTGCTGCCCGGGCAGGACGGTGTCGCGTCGGTGCCCCGGCCCGCCGAGCAGGTCGCCGGACGCGGTGCCCTCGGTGACGACCTCCTGCAGGTCGATCGCCGGTGCCGTCACCAGGGCGACGGGGGTGCCCACGGGCACCACCGGTCCGACGGGCGCGGTCGCCGAGGCGAGGTCGGTGCGCAGGGCGTCGTACGCCAGGGTCTGGGCGCGGTCGTGCGCCAGGGAGCCCAGGACGAGCATCTGCGCGGCGGACCACAGGCAGACCAGGGCGACCATGGTGACCACGGGCGTCCACCACCCGGCTGAGGCCGGTCGACGGCTCGGCCCCGGCTGCTGCCGCGGCGGGGTCCGGTGGGTGCCCCGGGCCGGGGTGCTGGTGCGGTCGGCGAGCGCGGTCACGGGCGGATCCGTCCACGGAGGCGGGACGCGGCGACCGCGAGACCGCCGACGATCCCGATGCCCAGCAGGGCCGGCAGCAGCAGGCGTCCGAGTGCCGAGGTGAGGGCCTGGGTGGGCGACGTCGCCGCCGCGTTCGTCGTCCGCGGCGTGACCGCGACCGCCGGTGCGGTGGGGACGGCGGCGCCCGGAGGCGCCGCGGCATCGGCGCCGGCCGCACCCGCGGCGCCACCTCCGCCACCTGCCGGGGCGGTCCCGGCCTTCGCGCCGTCCTGCGTGTCGTCGTCGGTGGAGCCGGCGGCGCTGCTCGGACCCTTCTGGGCGGCGATCGCGGTGGCGACGCGTTGGGCCGAGGCGAACAGCTGGGAGGTGGCTCCGGTGCGGGTGAGCGGCAGGTAGCCGGCCGGCAGCCGGCCGTTGCCGCTGCCCGGGCGCTGGCCCTCGGTGGTGGCGATCCGGACGAAGGACGCGACCTTGGCTGCATCGGCCTTGGGGAGGCCGTCGAGGCGGGCCGCGGTGTAGAGGACGGTGGTGCCCGGGTAGGCGTTGCCGGCCTTGCGCACGTCGGCCTGGTCCAGGGTGAAGGCGCCCAGGCGGGTGCGCTGCGTCATCAGGGCGACCGATCGGCCGAGGGCGGCGTCGGTGGGGCCGACGAACGAGCCGGGCCTGGTCTGCAGGTCGGCGCTGCGCAGGCCGTAGCGGGCCGCGTCGCCGAGGCTGACGACGCCGAGCATGAACCTCGAGCCGTAGTTCTGGCGGTCGATCCGGCCGAGCTTGTCCAGGCCGGTGGCGACGTCGACGTCGCACCGGGTCTGCACGTTCGGCCAGGAGTCGAGCAGGGCGTCGCTGATCTTGCGCAGGGTGGTCACCGGCGCCGCGATCTGCGTGAAGTAGACGGCGGGGTTGCGCTTGCGGCAGGTGCTCGAGGTGGACGGGACGAAGCTGTCCCGCAGGGGCCACTCGGCGACCGGGAGCGTGATCCGCGCGTAGGCCGGGTTGACCGTCGCGCCCCACGGGTCGGGCTTGCCCGCGACGAAGCCTGCCGCGTCGGGGTCCTGGGCGATCCAGGAGGTCAGTGCCTCGATCACGTCGTTGGACTCCGACAGCGACAGCACCGTCGCTGCCGCCTCCTGGGCGGTCGTGCTCAGACCGGGGTTGAGCCGGGTGAACTCGGGGTCGACGTTGATCGACAGCGGGTTGCGAGCCATGCCGGGGTGGGCGCGGCCGAGGTCCGAGCCCAGGTACGACTGGGTGAGCAGCTTGGCCACGAGGCGGGGCGTGAGCCGGAGCCGGGTCAGCTCGCCGGCGTTGCCGGGGCGGTCGATCACGAAGCTGATCGCGAACCCGGTGACGGCGGTGGGGGCGTAGCCGACGGCGGTGCCCGCGGAGTCGTGCGCCGAGGAGACGACCGCGGCGGCTCCGTCGCCCTTGGTCATCACCGCGAAGCCGGCGGCGTCGGACATCTGGTTGAGCTGGAACTTGAAGCGCTTGCGGCTGAGGCAGTACGCGGGCGCCCACTGCAGGGCGGCCTGGGCCAGCAGCTCGGTCCCGTAGAAGCCCGTGGGGGCGCGGGGGTCCAGGACGTCGCAGGTGTCGGGCGGCAGGCCGAAGCTGATCGGGATGCTGAACCGGTTGCGCCAGTTCGACGCGGACCACCACAGGGCGGGGGAGACGGCGAGGTCGACGCCGTCGCCGGCGAAGTTGCTCGAGCCGGCCGCGAAGTTGCCGCTCTGGCGGCAGGCCCGGTCGACGGTGGTCGCGGGGGTGGAGGGGGTGTCGCAGCTGATCCCGGCGATGGGGACGACGACCACCGAGCACGGCACGGTGTCCGAGCACCCCAGGGACTCGTTCTCCACGTCGCTGCGGACCTCGAAGCGCACCTGGCCCCGGCCGTCGGCGTCGGTGAACGCGGCGACCTCGGCCGGCGGGAACGCCGCGCCGACAGCCGCCTCGGGAGGCATCGCCGAGGAGTCGCAGGCGGCGAAGGTGGTGCCGCGGGCGGACCGGAAGGGGGTCAGGGCCGTGGCGTAGCCGGTGGTGTCGGCGGTGGGGCAGGTCTTGGCCGAGGGGAACGGCGTCATGCCCGACAGGCGCTGACGGTCGGCCGCGCTCGCGTGCGAGTCCTGGGTCCAGACCGCGGCACCTGCGGAGGTCTGCACCTGGGAGCGTTGGGCGACCGACGAGGTCCAGCAGCTGCTGGGCGTGAGCCGCTGGGAGGCGGGCGCCGTGGCGACGTCCCGGCCGCGGCACTGCAGGACGACGACGGGGTACTCCTGCTGCAGCCCGTTCTCGCCGTACGGGTTGGAGGCGCGCGCGCCGCTGGGCTGGGCACCGCTCCAGCTGACCGAGATCCGCTGGCGGCCGCGGAGGTCCCGGGTCTGGTCGGCCTTGACGGTGACGGTGTGGCGCGAGACCTCGTCGACGGTGCCGTCGGCGCGGGCGAAGGTGCGGGTGAGGGTCTTCGTCCCGCTCCAGGCGCCGTCGCCGGAGTCGGCGGCGACGGCCGGGGTGGGGGCCGCGGGCAGCGCGGTGAGGCTGACGGCCACCAGCGCGGCGAACGCTCCCCAGCGCAGCCGGCTCATCGGGTGCCCCCGGCCGAGCGGCGGCGCCGCATCCAGGTCGCGACCACGCCGGGGACGACGATGAGGGCGACGAGCTCGGCGGCCGCCAGCATCCCGAAGGTGCGCGTGTCGCCGGCTCGGCCGGCGACGAGCTCGGTGGGGTTGGCGTAGACCGATCCGTCGGAGGCCGCGCCCGTGGCCGTGGCACCGGTGGGGAGTCCGGTCTCGGGGTCGACGGCGCCCGGTGCGCCGGTCGGTGCGGCGGCCCCGGTGCCCGCGGCCCCGGGTGCTGCCGTCCCGGCGCCGGGGGTGCCTGCCGCCGCGGCACCGGTCCCGGCTGCGCCGCCCGCCGCCGCGTTGCTGGCGTCGGTCGAGGGCTTGCCGGTCCCGGTGTCGGTGCCGCAGGGGCCGGCACCGAGCTTGTCGCACGTCGCCGGGGCCGGTGCGATCTCGGCGAGCTTGTTCTTGGACAGGTCGCCCTTCACGAAGGTGGGGTTGTTGCAGGAGGCGACGTCTCGCTTGGCCAGGTCGACCTTCGGGTCGGCCGTCTTGAGGCGCGCGAGCTGGGTGAACCCGGCCTGGACGAGGTTCAGCGGCAGCGGGGAGTACCCGTAGGTGCCGGCCTTGGACTGTCCGGTGCACAGCGAGTAGTACATGAAGTCGGCGAGCGTCTGCCGCTTGGCGGTGGTCATGCGCCGGTCGTTCCTCGCCGTCGGGATGATCATGTACGAGTACGACGAGAGCGGGTACGCACGCGGGTCGGTGGCGGCGTAGACGCCGTCGAGGATCTGCGTCAGGTAGAGCGGGGAGCTCTTCTGGTTGTTGATCCGCGCCTTGGTGAGGGCGACGGCGACGTTGTACTGCGTCGGCTCGACGTAGTAGCCGCCGCGGTTCAGCACCTTGACGACGGGGAACGGCTTGCCGTCCGAGGCGGTCTTGTTCAGCGGGAAGGAGTACTCGACGTAGCCGATGGTCCCGTTGCCGGCCGATCCGGCGATCGTGTTCATGACCTGGTCCGACCCGGCGGCGCCGATCGAGCGGCCCTTGCGGGGGTAGTACGAGGTCAGCCCGCTGCGCCCGAAGAACGGCTTCCACAGCGACGGGTACTGGTTGTTCATCCAGGTGGTCAGCTGGGCGGTGGTGCCCGAGCCGTCCGACCTCACGACCGGCGTGATCGCCAGCGAGGGCAGCGCGCGCCCGTTGTTGTCCTTGGTGATCGCCGGGTCGGCCCAGTTGGTGATCTTGTTGGTGAAGATCTTGGTGAGGGTGTCGCCGGACAGGCGCAGGTTGCGCACCATCTTCCCGCCGACCTTGAGCTGGTAGGTGAACGCGGTGCCGCCGGCGACGATGGGCAGGTAGGCGTAGTCGCGACCGTTGGAGGTGTCGGCGTTGCCCTGCTCGTCCTTGCCCTGGTACGGGATCTCGCTGATGGCGAAGTCGGTGGTGCCCTGGGCGAAGTCCTTGCGGCCCTTGGACGAGCCGCCCTGGGTGTAGACCACCGACATGCCCGAGGAGGAGACGTCGGCGATCCACTGCTGGACGATGTTGTCGCTCCAGGTCGAGCCGGTGCCCTCGATCTGGGTGTAGGTCGCCGCCTCGGCGGGCACGGCGTGCAGGAACGTCAGCGCGCACATGATCATGAGCAGCAGGGCGGCGGGACGGCGGCGGTTCATCGGGCCTCTTTGTCGGTGGTGGCGCGGCGGCCGAGCAGCGGCCTGCGGCTGGTGCGGCGGGGGCGGGCGAGCAGCCGGGCGGTGACGAACAGCGCCAGGACGAGGAGCAGCAGGACCGTGGCGGCGCCGAAGGCGCGGGTGATCGCGTTGGGCTCGCCGCTGCGGACGGTGGTGTAGATGAACAGGGGAAGCGAGCTCATGGCGCCGTCGGTGGGGTTGGTGACGGTGAACGCCGCCGCCCCCGAGGTGAGGAGCACCGGGCTGGTCTCCCCGACACCGCGGGCGACGCCGAGGATGACCGCGGTGGCCAGGCCCGGCCGCGCGGTGGGGAGCACCACGTGCCACACCGTGCGCCAGCGCGAGGCGCCGAGCGCGAGGCTGGCCTCGCGCAGGCCGGCGGGGACGACACGCAGGACGACGTCGGCGGACCGGGCGATGATCGGGAGCATCATCACCGCGATGGCCAGGGCGGCGGCGAGGCCCGAGCGCGGGTACCCCAGGGCGACGATCAGGACCGTGTAGATGAACAGGCCCGCGACGATCGAGGGCAGGGCGGTCATCGCCTCGACGACGGTGCGGACCAGGCGGGCGAAGCGCCCACCGACCTCGGTCATGAAGACCGCCGTGCCGATGCCGAGAGGCAGCGTGATCGCCAGCGCGATGCCGAGCTGGATGATCGAACCGGTGATGGCGTGGGCGACCCCGCCGACCTCGAAGCCGTCCTTGGGGCCGACGCCGCTCATGTCGGAGAAGAAGAAGTTCGGGTGCAGCAGCGGCCTCCACCCACGGGCCACCACGAACAGGACCGTGGAGACCAGGGCCGCGCCGACCAGCAGCGCACCGGCGGTGACCACCGCGGAGGCGACCCTGTCGGTGACGTCGGTGCGCGCGCCGGTCATCGACGCGGTGACGGCGGTGACGACCACGCCGAGCACGAACCACGTGACCAGGAGCCAGGCCGGGCCCTGCATCGGCAGGAGTCGCTGGGTGACCAGCCACGCCAGCGCCAGGGCGGCCACCCAGGAGCCGACGGTGGTGAGGCGCTCCTCCGCGGTGGGCCTGCCCACGGTGGTGCGGGGCAGCGGGGGAGGGGCGTCGTCGTCGGTGACCGGCAGGACGGTCGTCCGGGTGGCGGGACGGTCGAGGATCGTCATCAGGCGTCCGTCCCGGCGCCGGAGCGGCTGCGGTTCACCACGACCGCGGCGGCGGTGTTGACCGCGAGCGTGATGAGGAACAGCACGAACCCGGCGGCGAGCAGCGCGGACAGCTGCGACGCGCTCGCCTCGCCGAAGCGTCCGGCGATCAGGGAGCTGACGGTGACGGTGCCGATCTCGAGCACGCTCGGCTTGATCTCGAAGGCCGGCGACACGATCAGGACGACCGCGATGGTCTCGCCCAGCGCGCGGCCCAGGCCGAGCATCGACCCGCCGATGATGCCGCCGCGGCCGAAGGGGATGACGACGGTGCGGATCATGCCCCAGCGGGTCGATCCCAGGGCGAGGGCGGCCTCGCGCTCGCCGACCGGTGCCTGCGAGAACACCTGGCGCATGACGGCGCACGACATCGGCATCACCATCATCGCGACCGCGATGCCCGCGCAGAACGCGCTGGAGACGTAGCGGCTCGCGTCCCAGACCGGGGCGTTCGGGTCGGCGTCGACGTCGAAGATCGGGATCCAGCCGAGGTGCCGTTGCAGGAACACGGCCAGCGAGGCGGCGTGCGGCATGACCAGGAAGAACCCCCACAGTCCGTAGACGATCGAGGGGACCGCGGCCATCAGGTCGACCATCGAGACGAGGGTGGCCTTGAGCCGTGCCGGCGCGTACTCGCTGATGTACAGGGCGGTGAGCAGGGCCAGCGGGAACGCCAGGGCCATCGCCACCGCGGCCACCTGGAAGGTGCCGACCAGGACCGCGGCGATGCCCAGGGTGTCGGTCTCGGGCTCCCACGCGCTCGTGGTCAGGAACGCCCACCCGTAGCGCTCGAGCGTGGGGTACGCCTGCCACGCCAGGAACACCCCGACGCCGCCGGTGATCACCAGGACCGAGGCACCGACGGCGCGGGCGGAGTGCTCGAACACCGCGTCGACGCCGGTCGCCCTGCGACTCACCGAGCGTGGTCGGTCGGGTGCCTCGTGCTCGCGCAACGGGCGGGTCGTGCTCACAGGTGGTCCTGCTCTCCGAGATGTTCTGGGCCGAGAGAACCTTCATCAGGGGTGGCGAACGCACGGGCCTCGACAGGTGAACGGTCGGACAACGTCCTGATCCTCAGACCCCAACAAATCCGGGGTTCTGAGCGTCGATGGCTCGAAATGACCATGACGTCCCACCCGCTCTGGTCTGTCCGTCGCAGGTGGTGTGCGGAGTGCCGGGAATGCCCGTGCGGCGCGACGTCGACGGGACCGTCACCGACCCGGCGGGCGGGTCGCGCGCTGTTCACCCGGTGTCCACCGCCGTGGCACCGACGAGGGGAACGCTGGTGCCTCGTGACCGAGAACTCTGATTCGTCCGACCTGCGCGACTCCTCCTCCGCCACCGTGTCGCGACGCCGCGTCCTGGGCCTGGCCGCCGCCGCGGGAGGTGTCGCGGCCTCCGGCTCGCTCCTCCCCGCGTCGGTGCAGCGGGCGATGGCCGCGCCGATGCGTCCGGGTGGACTGCGTGCGATCGAGCACGTCATCGTGCTGATGCAGGAGAACCGCTCGTTCGACCACTACTTCGGCACGATGGCGGGGGTCCGCGGGTTCGGCGACACCCACCCGCTCCGGCTGCGGTCCGGCCGGTCGGTCTTCCACCAGCCCTCGGCGGGCGGCGGCCACGTCCTGCCCTTCTCGTTGAAGGACGCGGCCGCGAGGGCCGGGCGGCCCGCGAGCGACGTGCAGTACCTCGGTGCCCTGCCCCACGGGTTCACCGATGCCACGCAGGCCTGGGCGGACGGGTGGTGCGACGACTGGGTCGCGGCGAAGGGCGCCGCGTCCATGACGTACTACGAGCAGCGTGACCTCGCGCTGCAGCGTGAGCTCGCCGAGACCTTCACGATCTGCGACGCGTACCACTGCTCGGTCAACGGGTCGACCAACCCCAACCGCAACTACCTGTGGTCCGGCACCACGGGCACCGAGCCGGGCAGCACGGCCCGCGCGGTCACCAACGCGGCCTACGACTACGCGCACGCCGGCTACGACTGGACCACCTACCCCGAGCGGCTGCAGCGGGCCGGGGTGTCCTGGCAGATCTACCAGGAGTGGGACAACTTCACCGACAACGCGGTGGAGTACTTCCAGCGGTTCAAGGCCATCGGCAGCACGGTCCTCGAGGCCGTCGACGGCGACTTCCGCACGACCGAGGAGCTCTACGACTCCCTGCACGACCGTCCGGCGGCCGAGCAGGACCGCCTGCTGGCCCAGCTGGCGCGCGGACGCGCACGTCTCACGCCTGCCGACCGCGTCCTGTTCGACCGGGCCGTCTCACGCAGCCGTCCGGGCACCCTGCTCGAGCGGGTGCGGGCCGACATCGACGCCGGCACCCTGCCGGCGGTGTCGTGGATCGTCCCGCCGGCCGCCGACTCCGAGCACCCCAGTGCCGGGACCCCGGTCGGCAGCGCCGGCCTGGTGCACGACCTCCTCGACGCCATCGCGTCCGACCCCGACACCTGGTCGAGGACCGTGCTGCTGATCAACTTCGACGAGAACGACGGTTACTTCGACCACGTGCCGCCGCCGGTGGCGCCCCGACCGGCGTCGGGCGAGGGGGACGACTGGTACGACGGACGGCCCATCGGGCTCGGCCCGCGTGTCCCGATGACCGTCGTCTCCCCGTGGAGCATCGGAGGCCACGTCTCCTCCGAGGTCTTCGACCACACCTCCGTCATCAGGTTCCTCGAGCGATGGACGGGCGTGAGCGAGCCGAACATCTCGAGCTGGCGACGCACCGCCTGCGGTGACCTGACCTCGACCTTCGACTTCGAGAACCCGACGCGACAGCCGGCCTTCGACGAGCCCGGCCCCGTGCCGGCGCCCGTCGAGCGGTGGACGCCCCAGCCACCGGTGGACCAGCGGCTGCCCGGCCAGCGCCCCGGGAGGCGCCTGGCGCGTCCGCTGCCCTACCGGCCGGAGGTGACCACGCGGGTCGACGGCAGCCGTCTGCACCTGGACCTGACGAACGCCGGACGATCGGCGTCGCACCTGGTCATCTACCCCTACGGCGGCGAGCTGTCCCACCCCGAGCACCTCGACGTCGCGCGCCGCGAGAGGCGGACCGTCCCCGTTCCCGACGGCGGGTACAGCCTGGCGGTCCAGGGACCCAACCGGTTCTGGCACGAGCTCGAGGGACGACTCGACGGAGTCGGGTCCGACCTGGAGGTCGGGACGCGCAGCGGTCGCGGCGGACAGCTCGACGTGCTGATGACCAACCACGGTCGCGTCCCGCTGGTCGTGCGGCTTCGCTCGCTGGCGCACGGACGGCAGGCACGTCGTCTCCGGTTGCGCCCGGGGACGACGGTCGAGCACGGCTGGCGCACCGATCGTGGCTGGTACGACCTGGAGGTCCGCGTCGACGGCGACCCCACCTTCCGGCGCCGGGTGACGGGGGCGACGGCGAGCGGTCGGCGTCCGGTGACGCCCTAGGCGCGGGACGCGCGACCGGGCGTGCCGGCGCGGTGTCAGCCGGTGGCGGCGACGTCGCCCCAGGCGGCACGGGCCCCGGAGTCGCCGACGCGGTAGACCTGCACGCCGGCGGCGACGGCTGCGACGACCGCGACGAGCGCGACGCCGGTGGTCAGCAGGCGCAGCCCCGGTCGGGTGCGGTCGAGGACCAGCAGGACGACGAGCAGGACGACCATCGGCAGGGCGAACCACAACAGCTGGTCGCCGAGCGCGGCGTGACGTCCCGGGTCGCCGACCTGACGCTCGAGGGCCTCGCCGCTGGACGTCGCGACGGGGATCAGGGCGGTGCCGACGACACCGAGGGCGACGACGATCCAGCCGTACCGCTGCCGCCAGGCGGGGCGGAGCGCGACCAGCACCACGCCGATGATGGTGAGCGGGAGCAGCACGACGACCCCGTGCACCACGAGGGGGTGCAGGGGGAGCCCGTTGAACGAGTCAGGCACGAGGATCCTCTTCCGGTCCGGTCGGGCGGTGGCCCGACGTCCCCAGCGTGGTGCGGTCGGCTCGACGTCACCAGTGTCCGATGGTGCTAGTACCTCCGGCCCTCAGTCGCCGGCGGCCTCGGGCAGGTGGTCGCGCGCCCAGAGCGCGGCACTCGTCCGGTCCGCGACCCCGATGTGTCGGAACACGTTGCCCGCGTGCGCCTTGACGGTGCGCTCGGTGATGCCCAGCCGCCTGGCGATCTGCTTGTTCGCCAGGCCCTGGGCGATGAGGAGCAGCACCTCGCGCTCGCGTCCGCTCATCGCCTCGCCGGGTGCGGGGCGACGGCGGGGGAGCAGGGCGGAGGCGACGCGCGGGTCGATCGGTGCGTGTCCGGCGGCGGCGTTGCGTACTGCTGCGATGAGCTCGTGGGGCTCGCAGTCCTTGAGCAGGTAGCCCACGGCTCCGGACTCCAGCGCCGCGCTGACCCGTGCCTGGTCGGAGAACGACGTGAGGACGACGACCCGGACGCCGGGCTGCGCAGCCGTCATCCGGCGGGTGGCCTCGACACCGTCCATCACGGGCATCGACAGGTCCATGAGCACGACGTCGGGACCGGTGGTGGCGGCGAGGTCGACCGCCTCCTGGCCGTTGGCCGCCTGGGCGACGACCTCGAGGTCGGGTGCGGCGTCGACCAGCGCGGCGAGGCCGGCGCGGACGAGCTGGTGGTCGTCGGCGAGCAGGACGGTGGTCATCGAGGAACCCTCAGGTGCCAGGTGGTCCCCGCACCGGGTGCGGTGATCACGTCGAGGTCGGCGTGCCCGCGTCGTGCGGCGTCGACGAGGAGCCGGACGCCGAAGTGGCCGGGTGCGGGGTCGGCGAGCACGGCGTCGACGTCGAACCCGGCGCCGTCGTCGACCACCTCGAGCACGACCTCGTCGGCGGTCTCGCGGAGACGGACGTCGACCCGCCGGGCCCCGGCGTGCCGGACCGCGTTGCGGACGGTCTCCTGCGCGACCTGGAAGACCAAGCGCTCGCCGTCACGGTGCAGACGGGGGTGGTCCGACGGTGCGACGTCGAGGGTGACCACCGAGTCACGCGTGCGGTAGCCCTCGACGAGGTCGGTGAGGGCCTGGGCCAGCCCCGTGCCCTCCAGGCTGGGTGGGTAGATGTCGACGAGCAGCGAGCGGAGCCCGTTGATCCCCGTGCGGACGGCGCCGGCGGCGTCGTCCAGCGACCTGCCGATCTCGGGGTGCCCGTCCGCGCGTGCCTGCGCGGCGGCGCCGGAGACCACGAACGAGGTGGCGGCGAGCTCCTGGACGACGCCGTCGTGGAGGGTCGCGGCGATCCGGCGGCGCTCGGCGTCCGAGGCGTCGAGGGCCTGCTGGAGCAGGTGCTCGCGCTGGGCCTGGGCGGCGCGGAGCCGGTCGAGCAGGCGCCACAGGATCGGCATGAGCAGGACGACGAGCGCGATCAGGCTGGTGAGGGTGATGCCGGAGAACCCGCGCCAGAGCTCGCCGCTGCGGGCGAGCACGGTGTCGTAGGGGGAGTAGACCTCGAACAGCAGCCGGTCGCCGTCGGGCGTGCTGACCGGGCGGTAGACCTCGAGCAGCTTGCCCTGGCCGCGCTCGTACACGTTCTCGGGCTCGGAGAGGTCGGTGACCTCGGCCCGGGTGGCGGGACGCTCGAGCACCTCGCGCTCCTCCTCGCCGAGGTCGAAGGTGCGCCCGACCAGGCGGGGCTCGTCGGAGTACACGATGGTGCCGGCGGGCGTCCAGAACTTGACCCGGACGATGCGGTCGCTGAGCACCTGGGACCGGACGGCCTCGTCGAGGGCCGCCACGGCGGCGGGGTCTCCGGTCGAGATGCCGTCCTTCAGGGCGGGCTCGACGACCGTCTCGGCGAGCAGGCCGGCCTGCTGCGCGGCGTCGTTGTCGGCCTCGCGCTCGGCGATGTTGCGGGCAGCGACCGAGCCGAGCACGGCGACGAGCGCGACGACGGCGAGCGTCAGCGCCGCGACCTGGGTGTAGACGCGGCGCGGACGGATCGGACGCTCCACGGCGACGCGCTCGGTGGCCTCGACGAGGGAGCGACGCGAGGCGGGCCCCGCGACCTGGTCGGTCACGGGGCCTGCCGGTGGGTGGTCGGGTCAGTCATCGGAACCAGTATCGCCGTGGTGACCGCCGCCGTGGTCGTCACCGCGAGAGTCGTCGTCGCCACCGCGGCCGCGACCGCCGTGGTCGTCGGCGGCGGAGTCGTCGCCGCCTCGGCCGCGTCGGTCGTCGGACGAGTCGTGGGACCCTCCGCGTCCGCCGCGGTGGTCCGTCGTCGGCGTGCTGCTCGGGCGATCGTCCCGGCCACGGCCGCCGTGGTCGTCGGACTGCCCGGTGGAGTGGTCGGCGCCGTGCGAACGGGTCCGGGTGCGGTGCTGGTGGGTGCCCGTCGTGTCGTCGTCACCGCCACGCGAACGGTGGGTGGCGGTCGGGACGGCCGTCGGCGACGGCGAGGCGACCGGGCGGGGCTTCGCGCTCGGGCCGGCCGAGGCGGTCGGGGCGACGGACGCCGACACCGGCGCGACGGTGGACGCCTCGGCCGGCTGCATCGGCAGGTGGGTGGTCAGCGAGGTGTTGCCGGCGATGCCGAGCACGGCGGGGACGGCGGCGATGCCGAGTCCGGCGGTGACGAGGGCGAGACGCTTCATGGTGGGCTCCAGAGGTGGGAGGAGGGTGGGGTGGTCAGCCGAGGGGGGTGGGGTCGGTGGGCAGGGGAGGGACGGGCAGGGAGCCACGGACGCGGTTCTGCGCCTGGCACTTCGACGTGCAGCTGGTGGCACCGGCGGAGAGCTCGATGGCGTCCTCGCCGAGGACGCCGCCCATGCGACCGCCGGAGGTGACCGACCAGCGTGTGGTGGTCGCGTCCTGGAAGAGCTTGGTGGCGACCTGCGGGCTGTCCTTGCCGAGCAGCATCTGGTGGGACGCGGCCGACCCGGCGGCGACGGGGTCGAGCCCGTCGCCGAAGTTCACCTTGCCGGTGAAGGGGTTGGAGAAGTAGAACAGCGACGGCCCGAGCGTGTGCACGACCTCGACCGCGGCGCCCATCTCGGGCTCCATCTGGAAGATGCCGCCGGCGGGAGCGTCCTTGGCCTGGATCTTCAGCGTCCCGGCCGCGGCGGACAGCGTCGCGACGAGGGTCTCGTCCTTGACCTCGAGCTTCTGCACGCGCGCGGTCCCGATCTGGGCGGCGGTGAGCACCGGCACCTTGGACGCGAAGACGACCGTCGGCCTGGTGACCATGCGCTCGGGATCGGGCGCCCCGGTGAGCGTGTAGTCGTACACGCCGAGCGTCGAGGGGTCGATCGTGAAGGCGACGTGGATGCCCTTGACGACGATGCGGCTGCGGGCGGCCAGGTCCGTGACCTTGACGCTCCTGCCCGGTGCCGGATTGTAGGTGGTGGTGCCGATGGTCACGGCGAAGTCGCCGGTGGGGCTGGACTTGGCCTGGGCCGGCACGGCCAGTGCGGTCGCCAGGCCGGCGGCCGTCGCGATCGCGGCGGCGGTGGCGAGCAGGCGGTGGCGGGTGGTGGTCACAGGTGATCTCCCTCGAGGATCCGGCCGCCGGTGTGGCGGTGGGACCAGCCTGGGAGGACGCGGGTCGAGCGGGCCATTGGACCTTGGTCCTAGGACCCGCCCGGGACGAGCGGCCATCCACACGCCCCGGGGGCTTGTCAACGCAAGATTGGGTAAAGACCTGCGCCAGGTACTCAAGGTGGACGAGACTGGCGGGGTGAAGATGTGGTTGATGCGGTGGTTGCCGCAAGGCCGGGCGCTGCCGCGCGCCGCCTGGGTGCAGCGCCACCGGGTCGTCGTGTCGATCGCCCTGGTGCAGGCCGCGGTGCTGGGAGTGGTCTCGGCCCTCTGGGGCCCCGCGCCGTCCTTCGCGCCGCTCCACGTCGCGATCGTGGCGTTGCCGGCCCTGCTCGCGATCCCCGGACGGCTGCCGCGGACGGTGCGCAGCTCGCTGGCGACGACGAGCCTGATGGCGGCGTCGATGATGCTGGTCTACCTGTGGAGCGGCCAGACCGAGGCGCACTTCCACTTCTTCGTGATGGTCGCGCTCGTCGCGCTCTACCAGGACTGGGCGCCGTTCGGCACCGCCCTGTTCCTCGTCCTGGCCCACCACGGCATCCTCGGCACCGTCCTGCCCCACGACGTCTTCGGGCACCACCACGCCTACATGCACCCGTGGCTGTGGGCGGGGGTGCACGCCGCGTTCGTCCTGGCAGCGAGCGTGACGAGCCTCGCCGCCTGGCGGCTCAACGAGCAGATCGTCCTGCGTGACGCCGTGACGGGACTGGCCAGCCGCACGATGTTCCACGAGCTGGCCACCGCCGCGTCGCGCCGGTCCGCGCCCTTCGGCGTGGTGTTCGTCGACCTGGACGACTTCAAGAACGTGAACGACACCCACGGCCACGACGTCGGCGACCACCTGCTGACGGCGGTCGGAGGCAGGTTGGCCGGTGCGCTGCGCGCGAGCGACACCCTCGCGCGGCTCGGGGGTGACGAGTTCGCCGCGATCGTCCACGGCAGCGCCCTGCAGGTCGAGATGGCGGCGAACCGGATGCTCGCCAGCCTCGACACACCGATCGAGGTCGACGGGCTGCGGCTGCGGGTCGCCGCCAGCATCGGCGTCGCGGCGCGCGGTGAGACGCGCACCCTGCAGCCGGTCGCGCGCGTCCTGGCCGGCGACCGTGTCGCGGCAGGGACGACCAAGGTCGTCGCCGGACTCCTGCGCGACGCCGACGTGGCCATGTACGCGGCCAAGGACGGCGGCAAGCACCGCGTGGTCGCCTACACCGACGGCATGACCGACTCGGTCCGACGACGCTCGAACCTGCAGCAGGACCTCAAGCAGGCGGTCGACGACGGCCAGGTCGGCGTCGCCTACCAGCCCATCGTCGACATGGGCGCCGAGCAGGTGACCGGGTACGAGGCGCTCGCCCGCTGGCACCACCCGACGGCCGGGACCATCAGCCCCGCGGAGTTCATCGACTGGGCCGAGGCGGACGGCACCATCGTCGCGCTCGGCGCGTTCGTGCTCGACCGGGCCGTCGAGAACGCAGCCCGGTGGAGCCGTGACCTCGACCGGCCCGTGCAGATGGCGGTGAACGTCTCGCCGACCCAGCTCACGAGCCCGGGCTGGGTCGCGTCGGTGACCGAGGTGCTCGACCGTCACGGCCTGCCGGCCGGCCAGCTCACGCTGGAGATCACCGAGAACGTGGTGGCCATCGACGCCGAGCGGGCGATCGAGGTGCTCGCCGAGCTGCGCGACCGCGGTGTGCGCATCGCCATCGACGACTTCGGCACCGGCTTCTCGAACCTGGCCTACCTGCGCCGCCTGCCGTGCGACGTCATCAAGATCGACCGGTCGTTCGTCGCCGACATCGACTCGGACCCGACGACCGCGACGCTGGTGTCCTCGATGATCCAGCTGGCCGCGTCCATGGACCTCGACGTGGTCGCCGAGGGCGTCGAGACGACCGGGCAGCGTCGGACCCTCGCCCTGATGGGCTGCAGCCGGGCCCAGGGGTTCCTGTTCGCACGGCCGCAGCCCTCACCCCAGCACCAGCTCGTCACGCAGGTCGCCGACGCCGGTGGCGTCGTGCCCGCCCGCGCCTCGCACCCGCAGGTCGCAGCCGCGTCCGGCGACGTCGCGTCGCCCGCGCACCCCGTGGACGACGGGCCCACCGGCGTCCACCGGCTCAGCCACTACCTGGCCGGCCCCACGGGCGGGGTCCGTGCCCGGTGCTCCTGCGGCTACCTCACGACCCAGACCGCCAAGCGGTCGGACGCGCACGAGCAGCTGGCCGCCCTCCACGGCCTCACCGTCGTGGCCTCGAACGCGGGGTCCGTCGGGCTGTCGAGCTGATCGTCCCGGCCCCACGCCGCCTGCCGCCACCGACAGGCCGGGGAGTGGCGCCGGTCGAGCCTGTCGCCGGCTCGTCCACGTCGACGCCGGCCGAGCTGAGGTCCTCGGGCGCGCACGGGTCGCCCGTCTCGTCGGGATCCGCCGGCGGATCGGGCGGGCTCGCCTCCGGGCTGGTCGACACCCGGACATCGGTGCCTCTTGGATGACACATCGCCCGTTGAAAGTGCAACTACCGCGGGCTGGGGTCACTGTGAGTCGAACACGTGTCGTGCAACCTCTTGTGACCCATGTCACAGCAGATCGGTGTGAGGGTCTCGGCTCGGCTTCCGACTAAGAGGCACCAACACGTCAGGAAGGTTTGCTTTCATGAGCTCCAGCAGCACCGAGAAGTCCACCGAGGTCGGCACCAAGGCCAAGGGCCCCCTGGTCACCGAGCAGGGGCGCACCACGATTGCCGACACCGTCGTGTCGAAGATCGCCGGCATCGCCACGCGCGAGGTCTCGGGCGTGCACGCCGTCGGTGGCGGCGCCGCGCGCGCCGTCGGCGCGATCCGCGAGCGCATCCCCGGGTCGAGCACCAACCACTCCCAGGGTGTCTCGGTCGAGGTCGGCGAGCGTCAGGCCGCCGTCGATCTCCAGCTGGTCGCCGACTACGGCGTCTCGATCGCCGACCTGTCCGCCGGCGTGCGCCGCAACGTGATCTCCGCCGTCGAGCGCATGACCGGGCTCGAGGTCACCGAGGTCAACATCACGGTCAACGACGTGAACCTGGACGACGGCTCCGACGACGACACCGACGCGGACGACAAGAGCCGTGTCGAGTGACACCCCCGGTCGCCCTGGTGGCGACCAGGCCGACGTCGTGCCCGACCCCACGGCTGACGACCCCGTCGTGCCCGACCTCATCGTCACCGCGCCGGCCGACGAGCCGGTCGAGCTCACCACCGATGCCGAGGTCGAGGCGTCCGAGGAGGCCGTCGCCGAGCCGGACGACCCGGCCGACGTGGTCGCTCGTGCAGTGCTGTCCACGCCGGGCGTGGCCGACCTGCACGGCGGTGTCCTCGGTGAGGTCGCGACCTACCTGCCGGGGCGCCGCGTCAACGGCGTGCGCCTGCACGACGGCGGCGCCGACATCCACGTCGTCGTCGCGTGGGGCTCCTCGGTCCGCGAGACCGCCGACGCAGTCCGCAGCACGGTCCGCTCCCACGTGGACGGCCCGGTGGACGTCACCGTCGAGGACGTCGCCCGCCCGGCCTGACACACGCGCCCGGACGGCCGTCCGGTCACCACCGAACGGCCGTCCGGGAACCCCCACCTCACGCACACAGTCCAGTACCTCTTCCAAGGAGACACCCCTCATGACCACCTCGACCGTCGGCCTCGTCGCCGGACTGCTGTTCGCCATCGCCATCGCCGTCGGGGGGTTCGGCGGCTTCCTGCTCGCGCTGGTCCTCGGCGCCGCCGGCTACCTGCTGGGCGGCCAGATCGACGGTGAGCTCGACGTCACCGAGATCGTGCGGGGCCGTCGTGGCTGAGGCACCCGCAGCCGAGAGGCGGGCCGCACCGGACGAACCGTTCGCGCTGTCCGACGCCACGGGCGGCGCGGACCGTCCGGCCGCTGAGCGCGGGACCCTGGACGTCAAGTCCAAGGCGATCACGCACATCGCCGAGCGTGCCGCGGGCGAGACCGACGGCACCGTCCGGTCGGCCACCACCGCGCAGAAGGCGCTGGGCCGCGGCTACCCGCGCGCCAGCGTCCGCGTCGACCGCAACCGGGCGTGGGTCGACCTCGACGTCGCCGTCACCTGGCCCGCCCCGGTCTCCACGATCGCAGCCCAGGTCCGTGACTCGGTGATCCGGCGCACCAGTGAGCTGTCCGGGCTGGACGTGCGCCGGGTCGACGTGACCATCCACGTCGTCACCGGTTCCGCCACTGCCGATGACGACAACACCCGAAGGAGGGTCCAGTGAGTGCCGCACCCTCGACGCCCCCGACCAAGAGGCCGGTCGCGTTCGTCGCCGCGAGCCTCATCGCCCTGGTCCTGGTCGGTGTCGGGTTCGTCGCGGTCCGCGACCTCGCCGTCACGCAGGGCTGGACCACCGGCACCCCGTGGGTGCCCGACCTCGTCACCGCCCTGGACGGCCTCACCGCCTCGGCACTGGTCATCACCGTCGGCATCGTGGCCGCCGTCGTGGGCGTGCTGCTTGTCTGGACCGTGCTGCGTCCGGCGACCCGCACCCACCAGCGCGCCAAGGTCGACGGCGCCGACGTGTGGATCTCCGCCGCCGCGGTCGCGACCGTGGCCCGTGAGGCCGCCGACCGCACCCCCG
>NZ_JBMGQR010000031.1:0-44832 GCF_049059935.1 Solicola agrisoli
CTTCGCCGACCCGATGACCCTGCTCTCGGCACCCGAGCAGGACGCCCGGATCGTCGAGCTCATGGGCGGCGCGGAGTCCACCGTCGCCTCGTCGTGGCCCGCGCGACTGCGTCCGGCGCTGCGCACCCACGGGTTCGCCCGCGAGCTGCAGGCGTTCTTCGCCCGCGCCCGCGCGCACGGCCTCGACCCCGAGCAGGTCCGTGCGCTGGCCGAGCGGCAGGAGCGTCCCGACTGGCAGGTCGCAGCGGCGTTCCACGAGGAGGTGCTGCAGGTGCTCGACGCGCAGAACCTGCTCGACTACGCCGAGCTGGTGCACCGCGCGCGGCTGCTGGCCACCGACCCCGTGACCGGCCCGGCGCTGGCCCGCCGGTTCGACCTCGTGGTGGTCGACGAGTACCAGGACACCGACCCGGCGCAGGTCGCGCTGCTGCGCGCGCTCGTCGCGGGCGGTCGCGACCTCGTCGCCGTCGGCGACCCCGACCAGTCCATCTACGCGTTCCGCGGCGCCGAGGTGGGCGGCATCTGGTCCTTCGCCCACGACTTCGCCACCGCGGCCGGGCCGGCCCCCACGCTCTCGCTCACCACGGCGCGACGCTTCGGCCCCGCCATCGCCGCGGCCACCCGGTCGATCGTGGCCGGGCTCGGCGCCACCGGCGGTGTCGACGCCGCCACGTTCGCCGCGTTCCGCGCGCCCACTCCGTCGGCCGCCGAGCCGGGCGAGGTGGTCGTCCAGACGTTCCGCACGCCCGCGGCCGAGGCCGACCACGTCGCCACCCTGCTGCGCCGCGCCCACCTCGACGACGGCGTGCCGTGGAGCGAGATGGCCGTCCTCGTGCGCTCGGCGTCGCTGTCGGTGCCGCGCCTGCAGCGCTCGCTCGCCGCCGCGGGCGTGCCGGTCGAGATCGCGGGCGACGAGGTGCCGCTGCGGTCCGAGCCGGCCGTCGCGCCGCTGCTGCTCGGTCTCAGGCTCGCCGCCCGGCTCGCCCGCCGTCCCGACCGCGCCGAGGTCGCGCCGCTCGACCCCTCCGAGGTCGTCGACTTCCTCACCGGGCCGCTCGGTCGACTCGACGCCACCGCCCTGCGTCGCCTGGGCCGCACCCTGCGCCGCATCGACGCCGCGGCCGACGAGCGCACCGTCGCGCGGCCGTCGGCCGAGCTGCTCGCCGAGGCGCTGGCCGAGCCCCTGGCGTTCGCCCTCGCGGTCGACGCCGGGGGTGGACAGCCCGCCGAGCGCGCCCGCGAGGCAGCCACCCGGCTGCACGCCGCCAAGGCCCTCGTCGAGGCGCACGAGCCGCCCGAGCAGGTGCTGTGGAGCCTCTGGGACGCCAGCGCGTGGGCCCGTCGCCTCCGCGCGCAGGCCGACCACGGCGGCGACGACGCCCGCGCGGCCCACCGCGACCTCGACGCCGTCTGCGCGCTGTTCTCCGTGGCGGCACGAGCCGACGAGCAGCGGCGGCGTCGTGGCGTCGAGGCGTTCCTCGACGAGGTCGGCGCCCAGCAGATCCCGGCCGACACCCTCGCCGACCGCGGCGTCCGACGCGAGGCCGTGCGCCTGATGACGGCCCACCGCTCCAAGGGCCTGGAGTGGTCGCTGGTCGTCGTCGCCGGCGTCCAGGAGGAGGTGTGGCCCGACGTCCGGCACCGCGGCTCGCTGCTCCAGCCCGAGCGGCTCGTGTCGGTCGGCGGCGTCGCCGACACCGTCGTGGCACCCGGCCACCTCGCCCGGCTGGCCGAGGAGCGCCGGCTGTTCTACGTCGCCTGCACCCGCGCCCGTGCGCGTCTGGTGGTCACCGCGGTCGAGAGCGCCGCCGACGACGGCCAGCAGCCGTCCCGGTTCCTGCTCGAGCTGCGCCGCCACGCCACCGTCCCGCCCGGGCCGCCCCTCGCGCGTCCCGAGCGACCGCTGTCGCTGCGCGGGGTGGTGGCCGAGCTGAGGTCCCTGGCCGAGGGCTCGCCCGACGCCGACGTCCGCGACGCGGCGGCCGCCCGCCTCGCCGTGCTCGCCGCCAGCGGCCACGAGGGCGCGGCCGCCGCGCGTCCCTCCCGCTGGTGGGGCGTCCGCGACGTCACGCGCTCCGAGGTGCCCGTGCGGCCCGCCGACGAGCCGCTGCAGCTGTCGGGCAGCGCGCTCGACGGGCTCGTCGGCTGCCCGCTGTCGTGGTTCCTGCGGCACGAGGCCAAGGGGGAGTCCGCCAGCAGCTCGGCCCAGGGCTTCGGCCTGCTCGTCCACGCGCTCGCCGCCGACCTCGTCCGCGGCGACCGCGAGGCCGACGCCACCACCCTCGCCGCCCACCTCGAGACGGTGTGGGACGCGATGGCGTTCCAGGCGCCCTGGGTCTCGGTGCGCGAGCGCCGCGAGGCGGTCCTGGCCGTGCAGCGCCTCGTCGAGTGGCACCGGGCCCAGGACGGCCGCACCCCGGTCGCGGCGGAGCTCTCGTTCGAGGTGAGCATCCCTGTGGGCGACGACACCGTCGTGCTCCGCGGGTCGATGGACCGGGTCGAGGTCGACGTCGACGGCCTGGTGCGCGTGGTCGACTTCAAGACCGGCAAGAACAAGGTCAAGGGCGACGAGCTCGCCGCGCACCCCCAGCTCGGCGTCTACCAGGCCGCCGTCGAGCACGGCGCCGTCGACGGCGTGCTGGGCCGCCCGGCGCGGTCCGGGGGAGCCGAGCTCGTCCACCTCCGCCTGCCCGCGGGCGCCCGGCTGCCCCTGCACCCCGCGGTCCAGCCGCAGGACGGGCCCCGCGACGACGCCCCGCTCGCGGTCGTCACACAACTGTCGGAGGCCACCCGTAGCGTCCGGGACGAGGTGTTCGCGGCCACGCCGAACGACAAGGCGTGCGCCTTCTGCACCTTCAAGCCGGTCTGCCCGGCCCAGCCCGAGGGACGCACCGTCCTTCCCACCGTCTCGGAGGAACCCGCATGACCGGCACCGGCGTCCGTACCCGCCTGCTGCGCGACGTCGACCACCTGTGCCGCGTGCTCGGCGTCCGGTTCAGCGACGAGCAGCTCGCGGCCATCACGGCTCCCAAGGACGCGCCGTGCGTCGTGGTCGCCGGTGCCGGTTCGGGCAAGACCACCGTCATGGCGGCCCGCGTCGTCTGGCTGGTCGGCCGCGGCGAGGTCGCCCCGGGGTCGGTGCTCGGCCTGACCTTCACCACCAAGGCCGCCGCCGAGCTCGCCCAGCGCGTCCGGGGCGCGCTCGAGCTGCTCGCCGACGACGCCGGCATCGCCGACTTCCTCGACGAGGCGGGCTCGCCCACGGTCTCGACCTACCACGCCTACGCGGGCACCCTGATCGCCGAGTTCGGACCGCTGCTGGGCTACGAGCCCGATCTCCAGGTCGTCTCCGACGCGTCGCGGCACCAGCGCGCGATCCGTGCCGTCACCTCGCACCGCGGGCGCGTCGAGCACCTCACCACGCACGTCCCCACCCTCGTCTCCGACGTCCTCGCCCTCGACGGCCAGATGGCCGACCACCTCGTCGACCCCGAGGTCGTCCGCGCCTGGGGCCGCGAGCTGCGCGCCCACCTCGCCGGGCTCGACGAGCCGGTCAAGGACGTCCCCGACGTCGTCGCGGCGTCGCACAAGCGCGACGAGCTGCTGACGTTCGTCGAGCTCTACCGCCAGGCCAAGGCCCAGGCCGGCGTCGTCGACTTCTCCGACCAGATGGCCTGGGGTGCGCGGCTCGCGCTGTCGTGCCCGGAGGTGTCCAGCGCCCAGCGCGAGCGCTACGAGGTCGTGCTGCTCGACGAGTACCAGGACACCTCGGTGGCCCAGCGCGACATGCTCCAGGGACTGTTCTCCGGCGCCGACGTCGCCCGCGGACGCGGGCACAGCGTCACCGCCGTCGGCGACCCGTGCCAGGGCATCTACGGCTGGCGCGGCGCCGCGGCCGACAACCTCACCGGCTTCCTCGACGACTTCCCGGCCGCCGACGGCGCCACCGGGGCGGCGCACGGGCTGCGGGTCAACCGCCGCTGCGCCGCCGAGGTCCTCGACGTCGCCAACACCCTCGCCGCCCCCTACTACGCCACGTCCGAGCACGTGCAGCCGCTCGTCGCGCCGCCCGAGGCCGCCACCGGCACCGTCCGCGCCGCCCTGCTGCCGACCGTCGCCGACGAGGTGGAGTGGGTGGCCGACCAGGTCGCCGCGCTGCCCGAGCCCGACGGCGACGGGCCCCGCTGGTCGCGTGCCGCCGTGCTGGTGCGCGAGAAGTCCGAGATCGCCTCGCTGGTCGCCGCGCTGCGGGCGCGACGGATCCCCGTCGAGGTGGTCGGCCTGGCCGGTCTCCTGCGCACCCCCGAGGTGCAGGACGTCCGTGCCACCCTCGACGTCCTCGGCGACGTCTGCGCCAACGGCTCGCTGCTGCGCCTGCTCACCGGCCCGCGCTTCAACCTCGGCCCGCGCGACCTCGCACTCCTCGGCCGCCGCGCCCGTCAGCTCGCCGGCGGCGGGGCGCCGGCCGGCGACGAGGACCTTGCCACCACGATGCTCCGAGCGGTCCAGGGACAGGACCCGTCCGAGGTGCTCGCGCTGTACGAGGCCGTCGACGACCCGGGCCAGACGGGCTACTCGGCCGAGGCCGCCGAGCGCGTCTCCGAGCTGGCCTCGCTGCTGCGCGGCCTGCGTCGGCACGTCGGCGAGCCCTTGGCCGACCTCACCCGCCGGGTGGTCACCGCGCTCGACCTCGACGTCGAGCTCGGGGCCCGCGGGGGACCGACGGGCGAGGTCGCCCGCGACAACCTGTCCGCGTTCGTCGACGTCGTGGGGGAGTTCCAGGCCCGCGAGCCCGGCGCGTCCCTGGGTGCCCTGCTGGCCTACCTGCGCGCCGAGGACGACTACGAGGACGGGCTCGAGGTCGCCACGCCGTCGGCCGACGACTCGGTCAAGGTGCTCACCGCCCACAAGGCCAAGGGCCTGGAGTGGGACGTCGTCCTCGTGCCGTTCCTGTCCGAGCAGGTCTTCCCCTCGGCCAAGGCCCGGCCGCGCTGGACCCGCACCGCGTCCGAGCTGCCCGCGGCACTGCGCGGCGACGCCCACCTGCAGCCCGACGTCCACGAGTGGACCCGCGCGGGCATCGACGCCTACCACCAGGAGGGGCGCGACGACGCCGCCATGGAGGAGCTGCGCCTGGGGTACGTCGCGTTCACCCGGGCGCGCCACGAGCTCGTGGTCTCCGGCCACGTCTGGGGTCGTACCCAGGTCAAGCCGCGCGGACCGTCGGCCTACCTCACCACCGTCCGGCAGTGGCTGCGCCACCGCGGGCGCGACGCCGAGCGCTGGGCCGAGACGCCTGCGGTGGGCACCCCCAACCCGCTCGCGGCCGAGGCCGAGGCGGTCAGCTGGCCGTCCTCGCCGCACGGCCCGTGGCTCGACCGCCGGCGCGCGGCCGCCGAGGCCGTGGCGGCGCACGTCGGGTCCGGCGTCGAGCCGGCCGCGCTCCCCGAACCCGACCGACGGCTCGCCGACAGCGCCGACGCGTGGCGACGGCTCGAGCAGATCGACGCCGACCTGCCCCGCCTCCTCGCCGAGGCGGCCGACGCCGAGGCCGACGTCGTGGAGGTGCCGCTGCCCGCGTCGCTGTCCACCACCGCGCTGATGCGCCTGCGACGCGACGAGAAGGGCTTCGTGCGCGACCTCGTCCGTCCGATGCCGCGCCCCCCGGCGGCGTCGGCGCGTTTCGGCACCCGGTTCCACGCCTGGATCGAGGCCCACCTGGGCCAGCAGCTCCTGCTCGACGAGGGCGACCTGCCCGGCCGGCACCACCAGGACATCGAGGACGAGGCCGAGCTCGCCGCGCTCACCGAGGCGTTCGCCGCGGGCCCGTACGGCTCGCGCGACCCCTTCGCCGTCGAGGTGCCGTTCTCGACCTGGATCGGCGACCGCCAGGTGGTCGGCCGCATCGACGCGGTCTACGAGGGGCCGGACGGCTGGGAGGTCGTCGACTGGAAGACCAGCCGTCGGGCCGATGCCGACCCGTGGCAGCTGGCGGTCTACCGCCTGGCCTGGGCCGAGGCGCAGGGCGTGGACCCGGGCGACGTCGACGCCGCCTTCTACTACGTGCGGCGCGACGAGGTCGTCCGGCCCGCGGGCCTGCCAGGCCGCGCGGAGCTCGAGGCCGTGCTGTCCGACACCGGCCGGGGCGGCACGCCCTGAGCCCCCGGCATACCCTCGGGGGCGTGCCCGACCGCGTGACGCCGCCCCTGTTCACCTTCGCGAACGACTGGCACGACCGTGCGTCCGAGGCGCGCAAGGACGTCGCCGAGATGGACCGACGCTGGGAGCACGCGAGCGTGCTCGTCGTGGCCGGCGAGCACGTCGCCACCGATGGTGACGACCTCGCGTGGCGTCCGTCGGCCGACGTCGACGCCGTCGGCGACCGGATCTACCTCGGCCGCGCCGACGACGGCACCGAGCGCTTCGCGGTGGTGGTCGACGAGGTGCCGCAGGAGCTGGCACCGCAGAGCCTGCGGATGCTCGCGCCCGTGCTGGGGGCCGTGGACGCGGGCCTCGCCGCGCACGCCGTGGGCGTCGCCCAGTGGCACCGCACGCACCCCCACTGCAGCCGGTGCGGTGCGCGCACCGAGGCCGCCGAGGCCGGGCACGTGCGCCGCTGCCCGGTCTGCGGAGCCACGCACTTCCCGCGCAGCGACCCCGCCGTCATCATGCTCGTCACCGACGCCGAGGACCGCGCGCTGCTCGGCCACCAGGCCGCCTGGCCCGACGGCCGGTATTCCACGCTGGCCGGCTTCGTCGAGCCGGGGGAGTCGCTCGAGGACGCCGTGCGCCGCGAGATCGCCGAGGAGACGGGCGTCGGAGTCGGCGAGGTGGTCTACGCCGGCAGCCAGCCCTGGCCGTTCCCGGCCAGCCTGATGCTCGGCTACTACGCGGTCGCCGACGCCTTCGACATCAACGTCGACGGCGTCGAGATCGCCGAGGCACGCTGGTTCTCGCGCCACGACCTCGCCGCCGCCTGCGTGGACGGCTCGGTCGTCCTGCCCGGCCGGCTGTCGATCTCGCGCTGGCTCATCGAGGGCTGGTACGGCGGCGAGCTCCCCAGCGAGTGGGCCTGAGGCCCCCCGCATCCCCGTGGGCGGCGTTGCTCGTCACTCGACGAGCGAACCCAGCTCGTCTTCGTGACGGCGCCTTGCCCACGTGGCGCGGGACGCCTCAGGACGTCGCGTCAGGCGCTGAGCTTCGCCTTGACCTGGGCGAGCGAGGGATTGGTCAGCGCGGAGCCGTCGGCGAACACGAGCGTGGGCACGGTCTGGTTGCCGCCGTTGGCCTGCTCGACGACGAGCGCGGCCTCGGGCTGCTGCTCGATGTCGACCTCGTCGAAGTCGGTGATGCCGTCGCGCTTGAGCTGGCCCTTCAGGCGGTGGCAGTAGCCGCACCAGGGGGTCGAGTAGAGCGTGAACTGTGCGGCCATCTGAGTGTCGCCTCCGGCGTCTAGGCTGGGATGAGCGGCCAGTCCCCTGGCCTCGTCACCGGTTCAACGCCGGCGTCCGGCGACCCTATTCCACCC
Organism: Solicola agrisoli; assembly: GCF_049059935.1. NCBI lineage: Bacteria > Bacillati > Actinomycetota > Actinomycetes > Propionibacteriales > Nocardioidaceae > Solicola > Solicola agrisoli. The sequence continues at coordinate 7,529 of NZ_JBMGQR010000031.1, forward strand.
CGTGAGGAGCCCATCGCGTGAGCACCGTGGCGCCCACCGCCGACGACCTCCTGGCCGCGCTCGACCCCGAGCAGCGCGAGGTCGCGCTGGCCCTGCGCGGGCCGGTCTGCGTCGTCGCCGGAGCAGGCACCGGCAAGACCCGGGCCATCACCCACCGCATCGCCTACGGCGTGGCCTCGGGCGTCTACACGCCCACCGAGGTCCTGGCGGTCACGTTCACCGCCCGCGCCGCCGGTGAGATGCGCGGACGGCTCCGCGCGCTCGGTGCCGACGGCGTGCAGGCCCGCACCTTCCACGCCGCTGCGCTGCGCCAAGCCCGCTACTTCTGGCCCCAGGTCTTCGGCGGCGACCTGCCCGAGCTGACCGCGTCCAAGCTCTCGCTGCTGGCCGAGGCCGCGCGGCGCTGCCGCGTGCGGGGCGACGGCGCCCTGCTGCGCGACCTCGCGTCCGAGGTCGAGTGGTCCAAGGTCTCCAACGTCCGCCCCGACGACTACGTCCGTCTCGCCGGGGCGGCCGGACGCTCCATCGACGCCGTCGACGCGCCCACCGTCGCGCACGTCTTCGCCGCCTACGAGGAGGTCAAGCGCGAGCGGGGACGCATGGACATGGAGGACGTCCTGCTCTGCTGCGCGGCCATCCTCGAGCAGGACGAGCGCGTGGCGGCCACCGTCCGCCGCCAGTACAAGTGGCTCGTCGTCGACGAGTACCAGGACGTCAACCCGCTCCAGGCCGCGCTGCTCGACCAGTGGCTCGGCGGCCGCGACGACCTCTGCGTGGTCGGCGACCCCCTCCAGACCATCTACTCCTTCGCCGGCGCCTCGCCCAGCCACCTGCGCGACTTCACCAAGCGCTTCCCCGGCGCGCAGCGACTCGAGCTGGTGCGCAACTACCGGTCCACCCCGCAGGTGGTGTCGGCGGCCAACCAGGTCTTCGCCAAGGGACGGCGCGAGGGCGTCGTGCTGCAGTCGCAGCAGGGGGCCGGTCCCGACGTGGCCTACGCCGGCTACGCCGACGAGGTCGCCGAGGCCGAGTCCACCGCCGCCGAGATCCTCAGGCTCCGCGACTCCGGTGTGCCGCTGAGCCAGATGGCCGTCCTGTTCCGCATCAACGCCCAGTCCGAGGCCTACGAGGAGGCACTGGCCGCGCGCCACGTCCCGTACGTCGTGCGCGGCGTCGAGCGGTTCTTCGAGCGCGCCGAGGTGCGTCAGGCCGTGACGCTGCTCCGCGGGCAGGCCCGCGCCGGCTCGCCCGGCGACGACCTCGTCGAGGAGACCACCGCCGTGCTGTCGTCGATGGGCTGGACGTCCACCGCGCCGTCGGCCGCGGGCGCCCAGCGCGACCGCTGGGAGTCCCTGCACGCCATCGTGTCCATGGCCACCGAGATGCGCGACGCCGACGCGTCCGCCGGCCTCGCCGAGCTGGTCGCCGACCTCGAGCGCCGCGCCCAGCAGTCGCACGCGCCCGTCGCCGAGGGCGTCACCCTCGCCACGCTGCACACCGCCAAGGGCCTGGAGTGGGACGCCGTGTTCTGCGTGGGCATGCACGAGGGCACCGTCCCCATCGTCTACGCGACCACGCCCGAGAAGGTCGAGGAGGAGCGCCGGCTGTTCTACGTCGGCATCACGCGCGCCCGTCGCCACCTGCGGGTCTCGTGGGCGGCCGCTCGCACGCCCGGTGGGCGCGGCAAGCGCGGCGCCAGCCGGTTCCTCGACGGCCTGCGCCCGCCCGACGCCGACGGGGGCGGGATCGCGGGTCAGCGCCCGAAGAAGCGTCGTGAGCGCACCGTGGCGCACTGCCGGGTCTGCGACGCGGTGCTGTCGTCCGGCGCCGAGCGCAAGATCGGGCGCTGCCTGGACTGCCCGGCCAGCTACGACGAGCAATTGTTCGAGGCGCTGCGCACCTGGCGCACCGAGCAGGCCACCGAGCAGAAGGTGCCCGCGTACGTGGTCTTCACCGACGCCACGCTCACCGCGATCGCCGAGGCCCGCCCGGCCGACGACCTCGCGCTGCTCAAGATCCCCGGCGTGGGCAGGACCAAGCTGGAGCGCTACGGCGAGGACGTCCTCGCGCTCTGCGTCCCGGCCGGCTGACGGGTCGTCAGGCGGCGGCCCACTCGCGCAGCACGGGTGCGCCCTCGCCGGTGAGCGCGTCCAGCCGGGCGGTCCGGCGCAGCATCGCGAGCGCCAGGTCGGCGGCGGTGCCGCGCACCTCGGGGCCTGCGCCGTGCGCCCAGCCCATGTCGGTGGCCTCCATCCGCACCGCCGGCAGGGGAGCGGCGACGAAGCCGACGCGTGCGCGCCGCGACACCAGGAACTCCAGCGACGGCAGCCAGCGCACCGCGGGACGGTCGTCGTTCAGGTCGAGGGGCACCATGACGTCCTGGGTGTGCACGAGGGCGTCGGTGTAGGGACCGAGGACCCCCACGATCGGTGGCGCCTTGCGCGCCCCGGCTTTCTCGCGCAGCAGCGCGACGAGCTCGGCCGGCGACAGCTCGGCCCGGCGGGCCGCCATCAGCACCGACAGCCGGTCGGGGTTGCCCCGGGCCCGGACCATCGTCGTCACCATCTCGAGGGTGGAGAACGTGCACGGCACCGCCAGGTGCGCGGCCATCGCGTGCACGTCCCACGCCTCGCACAGGGTCTGCGTGGCCCACTGCTCGGGCGTCAGCGACTCGAGCAGGTCGGCGATGGCGCGCCGCTCGTCGGCGAGGTCGTCCCACAGGTCCATGGGGAGCATCATCGGGCGTCCGCCCCGTCCCGTTACGGGGTGGGTCCGAAGTTTTCAAGAATGGGTCGTTAATTCGTTTGCCACCCCGCGAAGGGGGGCAGTAACGTCACGCCCATCAGCTCACTGTCGTGAGACACGCACTCACCGGAAGGAGGCGGACCCCATGGAGATCACCACCAAGACCTGGAGCCCGGCGTACGCCGTGCTGCCCGTGCGTCCGCTCCTGCCCGAGGTGTGCCTCGGCACCGGCTCGGACGTCCGTCCGGCCGGCGGCACCACGATCGCGTTCACGTCCTTCGGCAATGGCGGAGCCATGTCCAGCGACGAGCGCACCTTCGATGCCCACCAGGGTCTGTCCACCTGGGGTCCACCTGTCTAGATCGGCACGATCAGACCGGCACCCCAGGCCGCGGACCCTCACCAGAGGATCCGCGGCCTTTGTGATTTCTCGGCCCCGACAGACCACGAGCAGCCCATGACCAGCACCTGCAGCCAGCGACCAGACCGACCTCGTGGAGGAGGTGACATGAGTACCAGCGTCATCGACAGCATCCCCTCGGTGGTGGACGGCGTCCGCGACCCGGACACCGTGCCCTGCCTGCGAGAGGACCCCGAGCTGTTCTTCGCCGAGACGCCCCAGGACGTCGAGGTGGCCAAGGCCCTGTGCCTGGACTGCCCCGTGCGTCGGGAGTGCCTCGCCGGAGCCCTCGACCGGGCCGAGCCGTGGGGTGTGTGGGGTGGCGAGCTGTTCCTGCGCGGCGTGGTGATCCCACGCAAGCGTCCGCGCGGGCGCCCTCGCAAGAACCCCGTCGCCGCCTGACCTCCACCGATCCATGACCGACACGAACCAGACCTCATCGACCAGGAGCACCACCATGAACCTCATGCATGAAGAGCTCGCTCGAGCACAGAGTCTCGAGCGCCTCGAGCGGGCGCATCACGAGCGGCGCAGCGTCGAGCTGCTCCGCGCCAAGCGCCTCACCCGCCGGGCGGAGCGTGCCGCCATGCAAGCACGCCTGCACCTCGCCCGGATGATCTGACCCGATCCCGAGGCACCGACGACGACGCCCCGACCACCAGCGGTGGTCGGGGCGTCGTGCTGTCCGAGGGCGGGTCAGTCCGCGAAGCCGGGCAGGGACCGGGCGAGGATGTCGCGGAAGGGCGCCTCGGCCTCGAGCTGGCTGAGGACGCCGATGCCGCCGACCCACACGCGGTGGATTAGCAGGTACTCCGGAGGCATGTTGATCTTCATCGCGGTGCCCAGGCCGTCGCTGTCGGGACGGCTGACGCGCACGAACTGCTCGCGCATCCAGGCGCGGCTGAACCGGAACGTCTCGGTCTGCGCGGGCTCGACGAACGGCGCCAGGTAGTCGCGGATGACGTCGGCGTCGATCTTGGTGCTCTGCCTGATGAAGCCTTCGTCGCGCAGGCCCTGCACGACCGCGTCGTAGTCGTCGTCGACGGCCGCGCGGAGCAACCGGCCGGTGGCGGCGGGCAGGGCGCCCCCGGGCAGCCGGGCCACCGCGCCGTAGTCGACGACGCCGAGGCGACCGTCGGCGAGGATCCGGAAGTTGCCGGGGTGCGGGTCGGCGTGCAGCAGGCCCACCCGCTCGGGACCGGCGAACAGGAACCGCACGTAGGCCTCACCGAAGTGGTCGCGCTCCTCCTGGGTGCCGGCGTCGATCAGGGCGGCGAGCGAGCCCGAGCTCTCCAGCCAGCGCGAGACGATCACGGCGTTCGAGTGGGCGAGCACCTCGGGCACGTCGATGTCCGGGTCGCCGGCGAAGGCCTCGGCGAACTGCTGCTGGGCTTGCGCCTCGAGGTCGTAGTCGAGCTCCTCGATGATCCGGTCGCGCAGCTCCTGCACCAACGGCTTCACCTCGAGCCCGGGCGCGAGGACCGCGAACATGCGGGCGATGCGCGAGATCTGCTTGAGGTCGGACTCCAGGGCCCGTGCGGCGCCGGGGTACTGGACCTTGACGGCCACCTCGCGGCCGTCGTGCCAGCGGGCTCGGTGCACCTGTCCGATCGACGCGGCCGCAGCCGGCACGTCGTCGAAGCGCTCGAACTTGTCGCGCCAGTCCTCACCCAGCTCGCGGGCGAGGACGCGGTGGACGGCGCGCCCGCTCATCGGCGGCGCGGAGTCCTGCAGCTTGCGCAGCGTCTCGCGGTAGGGCTTGGCGACCTCCTCGGGCAGGGCCGACTCGAACACGCTCATCGCCTGCCCGAACTTCATGGCGCCGCCCTTGAGCTCGCCGAGCACGCTGAAGATCTGCTCGGCGGTGCGCCGCTGCACCTCGGTCAGGACGGCGTCGGCTGGACGTCCGGCGATCCGGCGGCCGAGGCCCATCGTGGTGCGTCCGGCGAACCCGATCGGCAGGCTCGCGAGCCGGGCGGTCCGTCGGACCGCACCACCGGGGAAGGCTGAGCGGTCCTGGTCCTCGTCCTGGCGGTCCCGATCGGTCATGCCTCCATTGTCGCGGTCGGGCGGTGACCTGGCCGAATGAGCCCACGGCAGTCGCAGCGTGGGTGGAACCCCAGCGGCACGTACTCGTGGTCCCACGGGCCCGGCCCCACGGTCAGCATCGCCGACAGGGTGCTGGGCGGGTCGCCGTCGACGTGGGCGAGCACCTCGGCCGCGACCGCGGCGGCGACGATCGGTGCGGTGACGGCCGAGAGGCCGTCGGGCCCGTGCTCGGGCGGCCCGCACACCGGCTGGTCGAGCTGGGCGAGCAGCGCCGGCCAGGCGGGGTCCCAGGCGGCACGGTCGGCGTCGGCGCACCCCAGGCAGGGCGAGCGGCCGGGGACGACGAACGGCCCGAGCTGGGCCCGACCCTGCTCGAGGAAGACGGGCAGGTGGTCGACGCCCGCGTGCTGCAGCACCTCGAAGGGCTCGCGTGGGCTCGGACGGTCGCTCAGCACGACGACCAGCGTCGTGCCGTCGTGGCGCGACGTGCCGCAGGGGACGGCGGCGGTGCCGAGGACGTCGACGAGGTGTCCGGCGAGGGTCGCCAGCCCGGGGCCCGCGCTCACCTCCACGCGCGAGGCGGCCCGCCTGGCGAGCCTCCGCGCGCCGTCGTCGGGGCCGACGCCACGGCACGCGAGGTGGGCCGCCTCGGCTCGAGCCGGCGGGGGAGCGACCTCCCACTGGTCGGCGTCGACGAGGACCCCGGCCGCGCACAGCTCGTGCACCACGTCGTCGACCTCGCGGGCCAGGGACGGCGCGTGCCGGGCGGCGTCGACGCGCAGGGCGTCGAGGTCGCGCACCCCGTCCATCAGCCTGACCAGCTCGACCAGCCCCGGCGCGTCGCGCAGGACGTGGGCGTGGCGCGGCGTCGTGCCGACCTGCAGGTGGGTGGCGTCGCGGCGCAGCACGACGGAACCGGGGCGGAGCACGGGGCGCATGGCGGACCTCCGGTGGACGGCCGCGGGCCGGACGCCCGCGGTCTCCCAGCGTGCACCGGGACCGAGGGCTCCGGGCGGTCGTCCACAGGGCAATCGCGGGGGCGGTCGGGAACGCAACGGACCCCCGGGGCCAGGAGCGCCTGCCTTCCCCTTGCGGACGCTCCCGGCCACCGAGGGCCTCGTGTGCGACGACCGTATGCCGGGGCCCTGAGGGCCGTCAACCGGTTCGCGGCGCTCCTTGTCCACCCCTGTGGACAACGCTGGGGACAGACTGTGGGCGACGCGCCGTCGCCCTGTGGAGACAGCGACGTCGGGGGTGGACGAGCGGTGGAGGACGAGCGGCCGCGGCGACGGTCGCGGGCCCGTGACCAGCCACGACGCCGTCCCCAGCGTGTGGACCGCACGCCGCCGTCGGTGCCTGCCGCTAGCGTGACCGCGTGAGCCCCCGACGACCCGCGCCGCGCAGCATCGAGGAGGTGCGCCCCGGGGTGGAGGTGCGCCGCAGCACCCGCCGCCGCCGCTCGGTGCAGGCCTACCGCGAGGGCGGGCGCATCGTGGTGCTCGTGCCCGCGGCGCTCACGGCGGCCGAGGAGGCCCGGTGGGTCGACACGATGGTGGCGCGCCTGGACAAGCGGGGCTCCACCACCCGCACCAGCGACGACGACCTCCTCGCGCGGGCCCGCGAGCTGAGCCGCGACCACCTCGACGGTCGTGCGGAGCCCGCGAGCGTCCGCTGGGTCGACAACCAGCACACCCGCTGGGGGTCGTGCACCCCCGCGGACGGCACGATCCGGCTGTCCAGCCGCCTGCGGCCGATGCCCGACTGGGTGGTCGACTACGTGCTCGTGCACGAGCTGGCGCATCTGCTGGTCGCGAGCCACGGCCCCGACTTCTGGGCGCTGGTCGACCGGTTCCCGCGCACCGAGCGCGCGCGGGGCTACCTCGAGGGCTGGTCGGCGGCGGGCGGTCGCGGCGAGCCCACCGGGTCCGGCGACGCCGACTGAGCCGTCCGCCCCACCGCCGCTCGCACCAGGTCGCGCACCGACGCGTCGCTGCCCTCGGGCAGGGCGTCGACGTCGAACCAGCGCAGGTCGCTGCTCTCCTCGCTGCGCACGGGCGTCGCGCCCGGCTCGGCGGTCGCCACGAACTGGACGTCGAGGTGGTGCGCCGGGCTGATCGGACCGCACGGCACCTCGTGGCGCGACAGCAGCACGGGCACCGGGTCGATGGACAGGGCCTCGATGCCGGTCTCCTCGCGGCCCTCGCGCAGCGCGGCGCCGGCGAGCGTGGCGTCGTCGGGCTCGCAGTGCCCGCCGGTCTGCAGCCAACGCCCCAGCCGGGCGTGCAGCGTGAGCACGACCTGCGACCGGTCGGCCGACAGCACCGCGACGCTCGCCGTCAGGTGGTCGGGGTGGCACGACCGGTCGGCGGCGTCGGGGTGGTCGTCGAGGTGCGCGAGGTAGGCGTCGCGCAGCGCCCGCTGGTCGGCGTCCGGGTGGTCCCAGTCGCCGAGGACCCGGCGGGCGTCGGCGTGCAGGCTCACGCGGTGGGGCGGTCCGGACCGTCGGCGTCGGGGCCGTCGGACCCGGGGTCGGCGGATCCCTTCTCCTCGTCGGCGGCCTCGGCCTCGCCCTGCTCCAGCAGGTCGGCCAGGGCGGCGTCGAAGTCGGCCTCGTCGCTGCTCGGCTCGCCACCAGCGCGCTCGCCCTGGGCGAAGCCGAGCGGGTCGTCCAGGTCGGACGCCGACGGCATCAGGTCGGGGTGGGCCCACACGGCGTCGCGTGCCTCGGCGCCCTGACGGTCGCGCAGCGCCGCCCAGAGCGTCGCGGCGTCACGCAGACGCCGGGGACGCAGCTCCAGGCCCACGAGCGAGGCGAAGGCCTGCTCGGCCGGGCCGCCGGTGGCGCGCCGGCGACGCATCGCCTCGCGCAGCTTGGGGGCCGACGGCATGGTCTCGCGGGTGGCCTGGTCGACGACGTCGTCGACCCAGCCCTCGACGAAGGCGAGCAGGGACTCGAGGCGGTCGAGCGCGGCCTGCTGCTCGGCCGTGCGCTGGGGCTCGAACAGACCCTCCTGCATGGCCTCCTGGATCGCGGCGGGGTTGGACGGGTCGATCGAGCCGAGCTTGGCCTCGATGCCGGACACATCGATGGTGGTGCCGCGCCCGAACGCCTCGATGGCGCCGACCAGGCGGCCCCGCAGCCAGGGGGCGTGCGCGAACAGGCGGTGGTGGGCGCACTCGCGGATGACGACGTAGAGCAGCACGTCCGCGTCGCTGACCTCGAGGCCCTCGCCGAACGCGGCGATGTTGGACGGCAGGACGGCGGCGACGCCGTCGGGGCCGAGGGGGAGGCCGACGTCGGTGCTGGAGTGCACCTCGGAGGCCAGGCCGCCGAGCGCCTGCCCGACCTGCTGGCCGAACATCGCGCCACCGGCCTGGGTGAGCATGCCGAGCAGGGGGCCGACCATGGCCTTGGCCTCCTCGGGGATGGCCTGGCCCATGGCGCCGACGACGTGCTCGGCGATGGGCTCCACGAGGCCCTTCCAGGTGCCGGCCGTGGCCTCGACCCACTCCGCGCGGCTCCAGGCGACCGAGGTGGTCGCGCCGACCGGCAGCGAGGTGGCGCGGTCGAGCCAGGTCTCGGCGAGGCGGACCGCGTCGGCGACCGCACCGCCCTGGTTGGACGTGGGCGACGGGTCGGGCGAGGCCGCGACGGTGTGGCGCGCGACGTCCTTGGCCATGTCCCAGTTCACGTGACCCTCGTGCGGCGCGAACATCCGCTGCATCTGTCCCATGAGGACGTTCATGTCGGGCATCTGCCCGCCGCTGAACGCCTTGAACATGTCCTCCATCGGCGTCCCGGCGAAGGGGTTGGTGTCCTTGCGGCGCGGGTCGTCGGGGTCGTTGGTCTCGTCGGGTTCGCCAGCCATGCCTCCAACGTACCGGCTGCACGCCCACGCACCTGTCCTACTCTTTGCGCCATGAGCGAACGGATCCGGCTGGTCGATCTCCACACCGAGCCGCTGAGCATCGACGAGGTCTACCGCTCGGTCCTCGACGACCGCGCCGGCGCCGTCGACGTGTTCGTCGGGACGGTCCGCGACCACGACCACCAGCGCGACGTCACCGCCCTGGAGTACTCCGCGCACCCGACCGTCGTCGAGCAGATGCGCAAGGTGGCCGAGGCCGTCGCCGACCGTCACGAGGCCATCGCGTTCTCGGTCGTCCACCGGGTGGGCGACCTGCGCGTCGGCGACCTCGCGGTCGTCGCCGCCGTCTCCGCCGCCCACCGCGGTCAGGCCTTCGACGCGTGCCGCGCCCTCGTCGACGACCTCAAGTCGCAGGTGCCCATCTGGAAGCACCAGGTGTTCTCCGACGGCACCACCGAGTGGGTGGGGACGCCGTAGCGGTGCCCGTGGGCACGCCTGCCGGGAACGGCGGGGGAGCACCCGTAGACTCGGCCGCGTGACTGTCCTGCTCTGGCTCGCGGTGCCGCTCGGCGTCGTGCTGCTCGCGATGGTGTGGGCGGCGTGGTCCGGCCGTCGTCGTCGGCGCGAGCCCAGTCGCGAGGCCGCGTACGAGCGCTTCAGCGCCGCCGTCACCCGTCCGCTGCCCGCCCGTGCGCGCACCGTCGTCGCCCAGCGCCCCGAGCGACCCACCGGCATCGCCGTACGTCCCTCGCAGCACCGCACCCGGTCCTGAGGCCGCCCGCGTGACCCGTCGTTCCGCCACGCTCGTCTGCGCGTCCGTGCTCCTGTTCGTCCTCGCGTTCGTCGCGTTCGTCCTCCCGGTGCCCTACGTCACGCTCAAGCCGGGGCCGACGGTCAACACCCTGGGGTCGTTCGAGGGTAAGCCGGTGATCGAGCTCGACGGTGCCAAGACCTATCCGACCGACGGCTCGCTGCGCCTCACCACGGTCTCGGTGACGAGCGCCGACGCCCGGGTGAGCATCGCGCAGGCGTTCGCGTCGTACTTCGACGACGACGACGCCGTCATCCCGCGCAGCCAGTACTACCCCGAGGGCACCGACCCGAAGCAGACCCAGCAGCAGAGCGCCGACCAGATGTCGGGGTCCAAGCAGACCTCGGAGGCCGCCGCCCTGCGCGCCGCCGGCTACGAGGTGCCCGTGGTCGTCCGCGCCAGCGAGGTCATCGAGGGCGGGCCGTCCGACGGCAAGGTCCAGGTCGGCGACCAGGTGCGCACCGTCGACGGCGAGCGGGTGGACGGCTCGGGCACCCTGATCCGGCTGGTGCGGGCCGCCGAGCCCGGCGACGTCGTCGAGCTCGGCATCACGCACGACGGCAAGGACTCGACGGTGCAGATCACCACCGACACGCTCCCCGACGCCCCCGGCGTCGCGCGGGTGGGCCTGTCGCTGGCCGAGGACTTCCAGTTCCCGATCACGGTGCGCAACAACCTCAGCGAGATCGGCGGCCCCAGCGCGGGGACGATGTTCGCGCTGGCCATCTACGACAAGCTCGAGCCGGGCGACCTCACCGGGGGCCGTGCGATCGCGGGCACCGGCGAGATCACCGCCGACGGCCAGGTGCTGCCCATCGGCGGCATCTCGCAGAAGATCGCCGGCGCCGACCAGGCCGGCGCCACCACGTTCCTGGTGCCCGAGGCGAACTGCGCCGAGGCCGCCGCCGGTCCCGACCACGGCCTGAAGCTGGTCGAGATCGGCACCCTGAAGCAGGCGATCGACTCCCTGGAGAAGCTCGCCGACGACCCCGACGCGAAGGTGCCGACGTGCCAGTGACCCCCGACCCCAGCGACCTGCCCGGTCCCGACCCCGACGCCCCGATCCGTCGCGTGACGCTCGAGGTCGAGACGCACGTCGCCGCCGGCGGCTGGGACCAGGCGCCCCGCCTGTACGCGCTCGTGCAGACCACCGACCTGCTCGCGTCCGAGCCCGAGCTCGCCGAGCAGCTCGGCGTCGCCGAGGGGTCGGTCGAGGGCGCGCTGACGCCCGTCGAGCAGGACGACCTGCCCGACGACACGACCATCGAGGAGCTGCTGGAGCAGATCGCGTGGCCGCCGCAGGTGGTCGGCTGCGCCGTCGTGCTCGAGCGCCTGATGCTGCCGCCCGAGGCCGAGGCGGGCATCCCCGACGACGCCGACGCGGCCGCCGACTACGCGGCGAGCCACCCCGACCGCCAGGAGGTGCGCATCGCCGCCGCGGTGACCCGCAAGGGCGAGGCGCACTGCGCGGTGCGGCCCCACGTCGGCGACGGCGAGGAGGTCCTCGAGGGCCCGGACCTGGTGCCCGGTCTCGTGGAGCTCCTTTTCCAGACCCTGGCAGACTGACCCCCCGGGCCCGATCCGGAACTTCGGCACGACCCAAGGAGCACAGTGAGCGACGGACCCGCGGCAGGTTTCCCCCGGCAGGCGCCTCCGCCCGCGTCCCAGCACCGGCGACGTGTGCTGGTGCCCACCCTGATCACCCTCGCGGCCCTGCTGTTCCTGGGCGCGGTGTTCACCGGGGTGTGGACCGACCGGCTCTGGTTCCGCTCGGTGGGCTTCGGCTCGGTGTACCGCACGATGCTGACCACCCGCGTGGTCATGTTCGTGACGTTCGGGCTGGTGTTCGCGGCGGTCGTCGTCGCCAACATCGTGATCGCGTACCGCACGCGTCCGATGACCGTGGCCCAGCTGGACCGCTCGGACCCGGTGATGCGCTACCGCCAGGCGATCGACCCGCTGCGCACGATCGCGCTCGCCGGGCTCGGCCTGCTGCTCACCGTCTTCGCCGGCTCGGCCGCCGCCGGCCAGTGGCGCACGTTCCAGATGTGGCGCAACGGCACCTCGTTCGGCCAGCGTGACCCGCAGTTCAACAAGGACGTCGGGTTCTACGTCTTCGACCTGCCCTGGATCGGGTTCCTGGTCTCCTACGGCTTCGCCCTGCTCATCGTCACGGGCATCGCGGTGCTGCTGGTGCACTACGTCTACGGCGGCATCTCGCTGCAGCCGCGCGACCGCCGGATCTCCCGCGCCGCCACCGTGCACCTGTCGGTGATCATCGGCCTGGGCATCCTGCTCCGCGCGCTCGGCTACTACCTCGACCGGTTCGGCTTCATGAACTCCGACACCGGCCTGATCGACGGCCCCACGTTCACCGACGTCAACGCGCGCATCCCCAGCAAGAACATCCTGATCGTCATCGCGATCATCTGCGCGCTGCTGTTCTTCGCGAACGTCATCCGTCAGACGCTGCTGCTGCCGGCCATCGGCCTGGGCCTGCTGCTGCTCTCGGCGATCCTCATCGGCGGCATCTGGCCCGCCGTCATGCAGTCGTTCCAGGTGCGCCCGTCCGAGCCGGACAAGGAGGCGCCCTACATCGAACGCAACATCGAGGCGACGAGGGACGCGTACAACGTCGCCGGCACGGAGAAGACCAACTACACCGGCAGCACCTCGCTGACGCCCACCGAGCTGACCCAGTCGGCCGAGTCGCGCGTCTCCACGCGTCTGCTCGACCCGACGCTCGTCTCGCCGGCGTTCCAGCAGCTGCAGCAGGTGCGCGGCTACTACACCGTCCCCGACACGCTCGACGTCGACCGCTACCAGCTGCCCGGCAGCGACATCGCGCAGGACATCGTCATCGCGGCCCGCGAGCTCAACCTCGACGGCCTGCAGGCCAGCCAGCGCAACTGGGCCAACGACCACACGGTCTACACCCACGGCTACGGCGTCATCGCCGCGCGCGGCAACCAGCGCGGCGACCAGGGCCAGCCGGTCTGGGTCGAGCGCGACATCCCGCCCACCGGCGACCTCGACATCCAGACGCCGCCGCGCATCTACTTCGGCGAGAACTCGCCGTCGTACTCCATCGTGGGCCGCCCCGACGGCGCCGCGCCCATCGAGGTCGACATCCCGCGCGGCGGGGGCGGCGACGACTCCGACAGCAACGCCGAGGCCGCGGCCACGCAGAACACCTACGACGGCGACGGGGGAGTGCCGGTCGGCAGCCTGTTCAACAAGCTGCTGTACGCGATCAAGTTCTCCGAGCCCAACATCGTGCTGTCGAGCCGCGTCAACGAGAACTCCAAGATCCTCTACGACCGCCACCCGCGCGACCGCGTCAACAGGGTCGCGCCGTGGCTCACCGTCGACGGCGACCCGTACCCCGCGGTCGTCGGCGGACGGGTGGTCTGGATCGTCGACGGGTACACGACGAGCAACTCCTACCCGTACAGCCAGAAGGTCTCGCTCGACGACGCGACGTCCGACACGCTGACGCAGGGGGGCGCGCAGGTGCGTCTGCCGTCCGACGAGGTCAACTACATGCGCAACTCGGTCAAGGCCGTGGTGGACGCGTACGACGGCTCGGTCGACCTGTACCAGTGGGACGAGAAGGACCCCATCCTCAAGACCTGGATGAAGACCTTCCCGGGCACCGTCAAGCCCAAGAGCGACATCAGCGAGGACCTCCTCAAGCACCTGCGGTACCCGGTCGACATCTTCAAGGTGCAGCGCGAGATGCTCTCGCGCTACCACGTCACCGACCCGCAGACGTTCTACGAGGACGGCGAGCGCTGGCAGGTCCCGACCGACCCGGCGGGCACGGCGGACTCCAAGCAGCCGCCGTACTACCTCTCGGTCACCCAGCCGACGCAGCCCGACGCGGGCCCGAGGTTCAGCCTCACCAGCGTCTACCTGCCGAACAGTCGTGAGAACCTCGCGTCGTACGTCTCGGTCAACTCCGAGGCGAGCGACACCGAGAACTACGGCAAGCTGGAGATCCTGCAGCTCAACGCCGACACCCAGGTCGACGGCCCGAGCCAGATCGCCAACAAGTTCAGCGCCGACCCCGGCGTCAGACAGGCGCTGCTGCCGTTCACGCAGAGCTCGGGCACGTCGGTGGTGTACGGCAACCTGCTGACGCTGCCGGTGTCGGACGCCCTGCTGTACGTGCAGCCGGTCTACGTGAGACGCGACAGCGCGTCGGGAACCTTCCCGGTGCTCCAGTACGTGGTGGCCTCCTTCGGCGACGACGTCGGCTACGGGCAGTCGCTCGACGAGGCGCTGCGCGTCGCGCTGGGTCTGCAGGCGGGCGACACGTCCGGCGACTCCCAGGCCGGCACCGGCGACACCGGTGGCGACAGCGGGGACGACTCCGGTGACGCGGGCGGTGGTGCCGAGGGCCAGACCCAGACCACCGACCAGCTGCTCACGCAGGCCTCGGCGGAGTACGACGCCGCCCAGAAGGCGCTCGCCGACGGCGACCTGGCCGAGTACCAGACCCGGATCAACGCGATGAACACGCTGATCGACCGCGCCCGGGCGACCCTCGGCTCGGCCGCCACCCCGGCGCCGTCCGAGACCCCCTCGGCGGACGCCAACGGCTGACCGTCGGCGGGTGGGGACTAATCACCACGTGAACGTGGTACCTGACGCGATGCACGGGAGATCTCCCGTGCATCGCGTCATCTCCCGTGGGCGCCGGGACCGGTGGTGCAGGTGTGGCTCATGTCTCCCCGGTGCCGATTTGGTGACGCGCAGGTGTACCGCGTAAGGTAGGGATTACCGACGCGGGGTGGAGCAGCTCGGTAGCTCGCTGGGCTCATAACCCAGAGGTCACAGGTTCAAATCCTGTCCCCGCTACCACCGACATCAGGCCCGGACGACCTCGTCGTCCGGGCCTGATGCACGTCCAGGGGTCCGCCGTCGTGCCGAGGGCCCGGCGTCGTGCCACGATGCGGCCATGTCTGCCTACTGGATCAGCACCTACCTCGAGATCCGCGACGAGGCCAAGATGAAGGCCTACGCCGAGCTCGCCGGCCCCGCGATCACCGGAGCGGGCGGCACGTTCCTCGCCCGCGGCGTGGCGGCGGCCTGGTACGAGTCCGGGCGCGAGCAGCGCTCGGTGCTCGTCGAGTTCGAGTCCCTCGAGGCCGCGATCGCCGCCCACGAGACACCGGAGTACCAGGCCGCGCTGGAGGCCCTCGGCGACGGCGCCGTCCGCGACCTGCGCGTCGTGCCCGGCGTCTGACGCATGGACCACGAGGTCGAGCCGTTCACCATCCAGGTCCCCGACGACGAGCTGGACGACCTGCACCGGCGTCTGGACGCCACCCGGTGGGCGCCGGAGTCGCCCGACGAGGAGTGGGTGCGGGGGATCCCGACGTCGTACCTGCGTGAGCTGGCCGAGCACTGGCGGCACGCGTACGTCTGGCGGGCGCACGAGGCGCGGCTGAACGAGCTGCCGCAGTTCACCACGACGATCGACGGCCAGCGCGTGCACTTCCTGCACGTGCGGTCGCCCGAGCCCGACGCGACGCCGTTGATCGTGACGCACGGGTGGCCGGGCTCGGTGGCCGAGTTCCTCGAGGTCGTCGGGCCGCTCGCCGACCCGCGCGCCCACGGGGGCGACCCGGCCGACGCGTTCCACGTCGTCGCGCCGTCGATCCCCGGGTTCGCCTTCTCCACGCCGGTCACCGAGCCGGGGTGGAACGTCGACCGCATCGCGCGCACGTTCGCCGCGCTGATGAGCCGCCTGGGCTACGAGCGCTACGCCGCGCAGGGCGGTGACTGGGGATCGCACGTTTCCCGCCAGATCGGCGTGGTCGAACCCGAGCACGTCATCGGCGTGCACCTCAACATGTTGATGAACCGGCCGAGCAGCGACGCACCCCTCGACGGCGGGCTCACCGACGAGGAGCATCGCCGGATCGACGGCCTCGACGCGTTCGTCGCCGACGGCCAGGGCTACCAGGGCATCCAGTCGACGCGTCCGCAGACGCTCGCGCACGGCCTGACGGACTCGCCGGTCGGCCAGCTCGGCTGGATCGCCGAGAAGTTCCACGCCTGGACCGACAACGACGGCACCATCGAGTCCGCCGTCGACCGCGACGCGCTGCTCACCACCGTCAGCCTGTACTGGTTCACCCGCACCGCAGGGTCGTCGGCGCAGATCTACTACGAGTCGACGCACCCGCGTGTCCGCCCGGCCCCGTCGACCACGCCCACGGCGGTCGCGGTGTTCCCGCACGACATCGCGCTGCCGCTGAGACGCGTCGCCGAGCAGACCAACCGGATCGTGCGCTGGACCGAGATGGACCGCGGCGGGCACTTCGCGGCGATGGAGGAACCCGACCTGCTGGTCGACGACGTCCGGGCCGCCTTCCGCGACCTGCGGTAGCCGCTGACAGACTCCGGTCATGAACCGGACCGTGGGTGCCCAGCTGGACGTGACCGTCCAGGCGACGAGCGAGCTCGAGATGCAGGTCGCCGTCGCACGCGTGCCCGGGATCGAGGTCGACGAGCGCCTCACCGTGACGCTCGACGGCGCCCCGCTGGCCGTCCGCGAGGTGGCGACGCCCCACGGCGGGCGGATGCACCTCGTCGACGCCGAGGCGGGCCGGCTCGAGGTCCGCTACGAGGCCACCGTCACCGGACGGGGCGACGCGCCCGAGCCGGCGGGCGACGACCTGTCGGTGTACCGGCGTCCCAGCCGCTACGCGGCGTCCGACACGCTCGGCGGGTTCGCCGTCAAGCAGTTCGGGCCCGTCTCGGACGCCGACCTGCTCACGGCGGTGTCGTCCTGGGTCGGCACCCGCCTGGACTACGTGCCGGGCAGCAGCGGACCGACGGACGGCGCGACCGACACGCTCCTGGCGGGTGCGGGGGTGTGTCGCGACTACACCCACCTCGTCGTCGCGCTGCTGCGCTCGCTCGGCGTGCCGGCGCGTCTCGTCGCCGTCTACGCGCCCGGCTGCGACCCGATGGACTTCCACGCCGTGGCCGAGGCGTACCTCGGCGGCGGGTGGTACGCCGTCGACGCGACGGCGCTCGCCCCGCGCTCGACCCTGGTGCGCATCGCCACCGGTCGCGACGCCGCCGACACCGCGTTCCTGACCAACAACGGCGGTGCGATCGTGCTGGACCGCTCGGTCGTCACCGCCGTCGCCGAGGACGGGCTCCCCGACGACGACCTGGACGAGCTCGTCACGCTCGGCTGACGCTCGAGGGGCCGGCCCCTCGAACCTCGGGCAAGACTGCCAAACCGCCTCATTCAGATGGCTGAGTGTGGGACGGTTGTCTAGACCAGATGGGGGAGTCGATGAAGCGGACCGAAGTGTGCCGCGCCGTGGGGCGCCGGGGCCACTTCGTCATGTTCACGCTCGCCTTCGTCGCAGCCGTCGCCCTCGGGCGCGCGACCCGCCTCGAGGGCTCCGAGCTCGCGCTCGTGTGGCCGGCGGCGGGCGTCGGGCTGCTGTGGACGTCGTGGGCGTGGCGCTCCCGCGGGGAGCTCACGGTCACCGTGCTCGCCGTGCTCGTCCTCGCGACGCTCGGCAACGGCCTGACGGGCGCCGCGTGGCCCGTCGCGATCGCCCTGGGCGTCGCCAACGTCGTCCAGGCGGCCGTCGGCGCCGGCATCCTGCACCGCTTCGCACCCGACGGGCCGCACGTGCTCACCAGCCCGCAGGGACTGGGTGCCCTGGCGCTCGCGTGCCTCGGAGGCGCCGCGACGAGCTCGGTGATCGGGCCGGTGGCGGTCGCCGTGGCCACGGACGGGACGCTCGGCGCGCTCGGGGGCGCCTGGATGGTCCGGATCTCGGTCAGCACGTTCGTCGTCGCCGCCGCGGGCCTGCGCCTGGCGCCGAGCGCGGTCGTGCTCGACCGCGCGCCCGACCGGCGGGCGTGGGAGACCCCGCTCGCCCTGCTCAGCCTCACGGTGGCCTACGGCGCCGTCTTCGGGCTCGGTGACGGCCTGCCGGTCGCGTTCCTCGTCGTGCCCTTCTCGGTCTGGGTCGGGCTGCGCTTCTCGACCACGGCAGCGGCCGTCCACACCCTGGTGGCCGGCACCTGCGTCGTCACCAGCACGCTCCTGGGACGCGGGCCGTTCGCCGCGCTCCCGGTGGACCAGCGCGGCGTCGTCGCCGAGTCGATGATCGCCGTCGTCGCCCTCGTGGCCCTGGTGCTCGCGCTGAAGCGCGACCAGCGCGACGCCCTGGCCGCCCGGGTGCAGGAGGCCGGCCGGGCAGCCGCCCAGCAGGCCGGACTGCTCGACGCGGTCATCTCGTCGATCAGCGACGGCATCATGGTCGTCGACGAGCGCGGCGGGATCCTCCTGACCAACCCGGCCGCCCGCCGGATGCTCGGTGGCTCGGGCGGCGCCGACGTGGCCGAGTGGTTCGAGCGCTTCACCCCGACGGCGCCCGACGGCTCGCCGATCCACCAGCGCGACCTGCCCGTGATGCGGGCGCTGGGCGGCGACTTCGTCGACGACGTCGACCTGGCCATCGTCGACGAGTCGGGGCACCGAAGAGTGATGTCGGTGACCGCGCGACCGCTCGGCTCGTCGGACCTGCTCGGACCGGGCGCGCCGCCGTCCGGGGCCGTGGCCGCCTTCCGCGACGTCACGCAGCGACGTCACGACGCCGAGCGCCTCGAGCTCAGCGAGCGACGGTTCCGCACCGCGTTCGAGACCGCGCCGGTCGGGATGGCGATCGTCGGCGCCGCCGACGGCACCGTCCGGCGGGCCAACGACGACCTGGCCGCCTTCGCCGGGGTCGCCACGACCGACGACCTCGTGGGTCGGTCGCTGCGCGACCTCGTGGTCCCCGACGACCGGGCCAAGCTCGACGAGGCGCTGGGGTCGCTGCGGGCCCAGGCCGCCGAGCAGGTCCGCACCGAGCTGCGGTTCGGCGACGCCGACGCGCCCGCCTGGGGATCGGTCTCGCTGGCGCTGCTGGAGTCGGAGTCGGAGTCCGAGGACGAGGAGCCGACGGTGGTCGCCCTCGTCGAGGACGTGACGGCCAGCAAGCGGGCCGAGGACGCGCTCACCCACCAGGCGCTGCACGACCAGCTCACCGACCTGCCCAACCGGGCGCTGCTGCTCGACCGCCTCAGCGCGGTGATCGAGGCCACCGACGACCGCGGTGACGCCGCCGGGCTGATGTACCTCGACCTCGACGGGTTCAAGGGGATCAACGACACCTACGGCCACGCGGCCGGCGACGAGCTGCTCGTCGAGCTCGCCCGGCGGCTCGAGCAGCTCGTGCGTGGCACGGACACCGTCGCCCGCCTCGGTGGGGACGAGTTCGCGATCCTGTGCCCCGACCTGTCCGGTGAGGGCGAGCTCGACGCGGTGGCGGCACGCGTGCTCGCCGCCGTGTCCGAGCCGGTGCGGCTGTCGGTGGGGCAGGTCGTGATCCGCGCGTCGGTGGGGGTGGTGCGGGTGCTCGGCGCCACCGACGCCGAGACGCTGCTGCGCTCGGCCGACGAGGCCATGTACGAGGCCAAGCGCGGCGGGCGCGACCAGGTGGTCTCGCTCTCGGCTCCCGAGCAGGCCCGAGCGTCCCGCGCGGCCAAGCTGCTGCCCGAGCTGGCGCTGGCCCTCGACCGCGGCGAGCTGATGATGGTCGGGCAGCCGGTGCTCTCGGCGTGCGACGGCTCGGTGACCGCCGTCGAGGCGCTCGTCCGCTGGCACCACCCGACGCGGGGCGTGCTCGCGCCCGCCCACTTCCTCGACGTGCTCGAGACCAGCGCGTTGATGGGTCGCGCCTGGGAGCAGATCCTCGACCTGTCGCTGGCCAACGCCGCCCAGTGGCCGGGGCGCGACGGCGTGACGCCCGCGGTGCACGTCAACGTGTCGGGCCGCCAGCTCACCGGCGACCTCGGCGACGGCGTCCTCGACGCCCTCGAGCGCCACCGCGTGGACCCGGGCCGTCTGGTGCTCGAGCTCACCGAGACGTTCGTTCCGCTCATCCACGACTCGGTGCGCGACGAGATCGACCGTCTGCGCCGGCACGGCGTCAGGATCGCCCTCGACGACCTCGGCACCGGCTACTCGTCCATGGCGATGCTCACCGAGCTGCCGATCGACGTGCTCAAGATCGACCGCCGGTTCGTCGCCGGGCTCGGCACCGACCCGCGGTGCGAGGCCGTCGTCCACTCGATCGTCACCCTGGGCCAGCGGCTCGACATGGAGGTCGTCGCCGAGGGTGTCGAGACCCGCGCCCAGCACGAGGTGCTCGCGCAGATGGAGTGCCCCAGCGTCCAGGGCTACCTCTACAGCCGCCCGATCGAGCAGCCCGCGCTGCGTCGCTTCCTCACCGCCAGCCAGGCCACCGCCCACCTCGGACCCGGTGCCGCCCTCGCCTGACACTGCTTCCCTCGGCGCTCGTGCCCGGGGCGACACCCGGGCGACGGCGGAGGGCGCTAGTATCGGCGGTGGACCACCCCGTTCGGTGGTGGCCCACCGGTCCCACCGTGGACGAGCCGCTCGGCCCGTCGCGTCGGTCTCTCGCAGATCCCCCGGGACCCCCGCTCGACATCGCATCGCCCCGGCCGCCGGGCCGCGTGCGGCATCCCTGCCGTCCGCGGTGGACGCGCCGGCAGCTCCGGAGGAGGAGTCCTTGGCTCGACGAGGCCAGCGCCAGCCCACGGCGCGACGTGCGGCACCGCGCACCCAGCGGCGCGTCCGCGATCGCGACGAGGAGGGGATCATCCCCGTCCTCGCCCGTGTGGTGCGCGAGGTGGAGGACGCCGTCCAACGGGGACGCGTGATGCCCTCGGTCCGCACCAAGTTCCAGGTGGTGGCGCTGCTCATGCGCCGCGAGCGCGCCACCGTCAAGGCCGACGTCACCAGCACCGAGGCCCACCGCGCCAACCAGCTGAAGCGTCTCGACGGCGTGGCCACCATCCTGGCCAAGACCGCCGCCCGCGAGCCGTCCCTGCTGGCCCTGCTCGCCGAGGACGCGGAGGTCACCGACGCCGCGCGCGAGCTCGAGCACGAGATGCTCGTCGCCGGCGGCGTCGAGGCCGCCGCCCCCGAGGAGGAGGCCCCCGACGCCGAGCCCCTCGTCCCGATCGTGCCCGAGCGCCGTGTCGTGCCGCAGTCGGTGATCTCGCGCCAGCTCGCCAACCCGTTCCTCACCCCCGACTTCTCCGCCGTCGAGCAGGTGCCGACGACCACCACCCGTCGGTTGTCGACGTGGGAGCTGCTCGGCCCCCTGTTCCGCTCCTTCGAGCAGGCCAGCGGTGGCGCGAAGGCGTGCATGGAGCTGCCCGAGCCGTCCGCGGTGCGCCTGCCCGGCGACCTGCACCTGATGAACCACCAGGCCGAGCTCGTGGCCGCGGCGGCCGAGGGCCACCGCACGTTCCTGCTCGCCGACGAGCCCGGCCTCGGCAAGACCGCGCAGGCGCTGCTCGCCGCGCAGGCCGCCGACGCGTACCCGCTGCTCGTCGTGGTGCCCAACGTCGTCAAGACCAGCTGGGCCCGCGAGGCCGAGCAGTGGACGCCCAAGCACCCCGTCACCGTGGTGCACGGCGACGGCGACACGATCGACGGCTTCGCCGACATCGTCGTGGTGAACTACGAGATCCTGGACCGCCACGTCGGCTGGCTGGGCGACCTCGGGTTCCGCGGCATGGTCGTGGACGAGGCGCACTTCATCAAGAACAAGACCTCGCAGCGCTCGCAGCACGTGCTGCAGCTGTCCGAGCGGATCCAGGCCCGTACCGCTCGTCCGCTGCTGATGGCGCTCACCGGCACCCCGCTGATCAACGACATCGAGGACTTCCGCGCGATCTGGCAGTTCCTCGGCTGGATCGACGACAAGAAGCCCACGCCGCGGCTGATGGCCGCGCTCGAGGAGACCGGGCTGACGCCGGTCGACCGCGCCTTCTACCCGGCTGCGCGCGCCGCCGTCATCGACCTCGGCATCGTGCGCCGCCGCAAGATCGACGTCGCGTCCGACATCCCGGCCCGGCGCATCGCCGACATGCCGGTCGAGCTCGGCGACGAGGCCGGCCGCTCGGTCCGTCAGGCCGAGGCCGAGCTCGCGCTGCGTCTGGTCCGGCGCTACGACACCGCCCTGGAGACGCGCGCGGCGGGCGTCGTCGTCGAGGGCGTCGACCACGACCTCGTCCGTCGCGTCGCCGGCTGGGAGCTCGACGACTCCGACGGCGAGAAGACCGGCGAGACCGTCTTCACCATGGTGCGCCGCATCGGCCAGGCCAAGGCCGGGCTCGCCGCCGACTACGCCGCACAGCTCGCGCGCAACGTCGGCAAGGTGGTCTTCTTCGCCAAGCACGTCGACGTCATGGACGTCGCGGAGGAGACCTTCGCCAAGCGAGGCATCGGCTACGCGTCGATCCGCGGCGGCCAGACCCCGCAGGCCCGCCAGCGCAACATCGACTCGTTCGTCAAGGACCCGAAGACCGAGATCGTGGTCTGCTCCCTGATGGCGGCGGGCGTCGGACTCAACCTGCAGGTGGCGTCCAACATGGTGCTCGCCGAGCTGTCGTGGACCGACGCCGAGCAGACCCAGGCCATCGACCGCATCCACCGCATCGGCCAGGACGAGCCCGTCACCGCCTGGCGGATCATCGCCGCGCAGACCATCGACACCCGCATCGCCGAGCTGATCGATAGCAAGGCCGGCCTCGCCGCCCGCGCGCTCGACGGCTCCGACGAGGAGGTCTCGTCGTCGTCCGACGTCCAGCTCGAGGCCCTGGTCGCCTTGCTCACCGACGCGCTCGAGCGTCGGGGCTAGGGGTCGGCCAGACACCACGTTCACGTGGTGTCTGGTGCGAGGCACGGGAGATCTTCCGTGCTTCGCACCATCAGCCGTGGTCGACCGTCTTCCTCACACCCCGAGGCGCGAGGCCAGCTCCTCGTCCGACGGCTCGACGAGGTGCGAGCCGTCCTCGAGCACGACCACCGGGATCCTGCTCGCGCCGCTGATCTCGCGGGCCCGGCGGGCGCCGTCCTCGGTGTCGGTGTCCACGTGGACGTGGTCGACGGAGCGCGCCTGCAGCAGGGCGCGGGAGCGGCGGTAGTCCGGGCACCAGTCGGCGCCGTAGATCGTCACGGTCATGGGTCCATGGTCGCGCAGCCCGTGCCGCGCACGCGCAACGGCGTCGATCGCGCCCTGGGACGGGCCCGGGAGCGGTAGCGTCGGGGACGTGAGCCAGGACGAGCGGCGCGACCCCGACGAGGTGCGCGACTTCTTCGAGTTCACCGACGGCCTCACCGCGTTCCTGATGCTCTACGAGTTCGGGCTCGACGAGATGCTCACCAAGATCAACATCCTGCGGCGCGAGCTCACCCACGCCGGCGGCGGCGACTCCCCGATCGAGCACGTCAGCCACCGGCTCAAGCGCCCGGCGAGCATCGCCGAGAAGGCCCAGCGCATCGGTTGCGGGCCGAGCATCGAGGAGGTGCGCGGCAAGGTCTTCGACATCGCCGGCATCCGCATCGTGTGCAGCTTCGTCGGCGACGCCTACACGGTGCTCGAGATGCTGAAGCGTCAGCCCGACGTCACGGTCGTGCAGGTCAAGGACTACATCGCCAACCCCAAGCCCAGCGGCTACAAGAGCCTCCACCTGATCGTCGACGTGCCCGTCTTCTTGTCCGAGCGCACCGAGCAGGTGCGCGTCGAGGTGCAGATCCGCACCGTCGCCATGGACTTCTGGGCGAGCCTGGAGCACAAGATCCACTACAAGTACCACCGCGAGGTGCCCGCCAAGCTCCGCATGGAGCTCGCGGGCGTCGCCGCCGCCACCGAGCGTCTGGACCAGCAGATGGAGCAGCTGCACCGCGAGTCGCGCCAGACCTAGGCTCGCCCACGCGCGGCCACGGCCCCGGTCGTCGGGTCAAGGGCGGGCGACGCCGTCCTCCAGGGTCACGACGTGGTCGCAGGCCGCGGCGAGGTCGACGTCGTGCGTCGCGAGCACCACGGTCGTCCCGGCCGCCCGCGCCGCGGCGACCGCGTCCCCGATGCGGTCGCGGGTGGCCAGGTCGACCCCGGTGGTGGGCTCGTCGAGCAGCAGCAGGTCCGACCGCTGGGCCAGGCCCTGCGCGACGAGCGCGCGTTGGCGCTGGCCGCCGGAGACGTCGCCGAGACGTCGCTCGGCGACGTCCAGCAGGCCGAGCTCGCCCAGGAGCCCCTCGACGACGAGACGGTCGGCAGCGCGCGGCCGACGCCACCAGCCCAGGTCCGCCCACCTCCCCATCGCGACGGTGTCGCGGACGGTCAGCGGCAGCCGGTCGTCGACGGCGCTGCGCTGCACGACCAGGGCGGCGGGTCGCCGCGACCGCACGACCACCCGTCCCGACCTGGGCGAGGCCGTGCCGGCCAGCAGGGCCAGGGCGGTCGACTTTCCCGACCCGTTGGCGCCGACCAGCGCGGTCGTGCGTCCGCGGGGGACGTCGAACGAGCAGCGGTCCAGCGCCGCGCGTCTGCCGTCGTGGCTGTGCACGACGTCGTCGAGCCGGGCGATCGTTTCCATCGTCATCCTTATTTCGTAATGAGACTCATTCCTGTTTAGATCCTCCCATGGAGTGGTTGCTGAGCCCGTTCGAGGTCTCGTTCGTGCAGCGGGCGCTGTACGCCGGCGTCCTCGTGTCGGTCATGTGCGCGGTCGTCGGCACCTGGGTGGTCCTGCGCGGGCTGGCGTTCCTCGGCGACGCGATGTCGCACGGGATGCTGCCGGGCATCGCGGTCGCCTCGCTGCTCGGCGGACCGCTGGTGCTGGGTGCGGCCGTCGCGGCCGTCGTGATGGCCGCGGGGCTGAGGATGCTGACCGCCCGCGGGTCGCTGACCCACGACACCGGGGTGGGCCTGCTGTTCGTCGGCATGCTCTCGGTGGGCGTGGTCATCGTGTCCCGGTCGCAGTCGTTCGCGGTCGACCTGACCGGCTACCTGTTCGGCGACGTGCTCGGCGTGACGACCGGCGACCTGACGGTCCTGACGGCGTCGACCACCGTGGCGGTGCTCGTCGCCACCGCCCTGCACCGGCCGTTCGTGGCGCTGGCGTTCGACGTCCGCGTCGCGCACGGCCTGGGCATGCGACCGGCCCTCGCGGGCACCGTCATGCTGCTGCTGATGGCGCTGGCCATGGTCGCCTCGTTCCGCGTCGTCGGCACCCTGCTGGTCTTCGGCATGCTGCTCGGCCCTCCGGCCGCGGCGGCGGTGTGGACCCGTCGGATCGGCTCGACCATGGCCCTGGCGGCGCTGCTCGGTGCTGCCGCCACCGTCGTCGGCCTGCTGGTCTCCTGGCACGCCCGCACCGCCGCGGGCGCGACGATCGCCTGCCTCGCGGTCGGCACCTACTTCGCCTCGGCCGTCGTCGCCGCGCTCGTGCGCCGCCACGGCCCTCTCGCCCCGCGCGTCGCCATCGACGCGCCCACCCCCGTCAGGACGGAGATCTCGTGAACACCCACCGAACGGCCCTGCTGGCCGCGACGCTGGCCTGCGCCACGGTGCTCGCCGCGTGCGGCCGACCCGACCCCGCGGCGGGCGGTGACACGTCCACGCCGCACGGCTACGTCGAGGGCGCACAGGAGCAGGCCGAGGCGCAGAACCGGCTGGTCTACGCGGCCGTCGACGGCGACCGCCCCCGCATGCTGGACCTCGCCTCGGAGAAGACGCAGCCGCTCGGTCCCCGCCGGGACGAGAGGGTGCAGGACCTGACCGGTGACGGTCGGTTCGTCTATGTGGCGCCCGAGTCGGACGCCGGTGTGCGGGTGCTGGACAGCGGCGTGTGGACCGTCGAGCACGGCGACCACCACCACTACTACACCGCCGTGCCCGCCGCCCTCGGCGCCGTGCGAGGTCAGGCACCGGGCAGCGTCGCGGGTTCCGCCGCCGGTGCGGCGGTCGTGTTCGAGGGCGACGGCGAGGTCGCCGTGCTGTCGCGCGAGGCCCTCGACGACGGCGAGCTCGACCTGAGCGCCCGCGTCGACGTCGGGCCCCACGCCGGGGTGGCCGTGCCCTACCGCGAGCACGTCGTCGTCTCCACCGCGAGCAGCACCGGCCGGCTCGCCGACGGGGTCGAGGTCGTCGGTGTCGACGGCAAGCGGGTGCAGGCGCTCGACGTCGCCTGTCCCGACCTGAGGGGGCACGCCGTGGCCCGCACCGGGGTGCTGTTCGGCTGCGCCGACGGCCTGCTCCTGGTCACCGAGGGCGACGGCGTGTTCGACGCGGAGAAGATCGGCTACCCGGCCGGGACGTCGGCGGCCGACCGTGCGACTTCCCTGCACGTGCGACCCGGGAGCAACGCCGTGGCGGCCTCCGGCGACGGCGGGGTGTGGGTCGTCGACCCGTCCGCCCGCACGGCCAGGCTGATCGCCACCGAGCAGCCGCCGGTCGCGGTCGCCTCGCCCGGCGACGACCGGTCGGTCCTGGTGCTGCGACGCGACGGCGTGCTCGAGGCGCGCTCGGTCACCGACGGGCAGGTGCTCGCCTCGCGGCCCGTGCTGTCCGGACCGGTCGATCCTGCTGCCGGACCTGCCCCCGTCATCGAGGTCGACCTCGCCCGCGCCTACGTCAACGACGCCGCGGGCGACCGCATCGTCGAGATCGACCACGCCGACGACCTCCGGGTGGCCCGCACCTTGGCCACCGAGGTCACGCCGCACTTCATGACCGAGGTGGGCCGATGAGGGCCACACGTCTGCGCCGGGCCACGGCAGCGGCCCTGGCGGTCGTCGCCGTCGCCGGCCTGGCGGCGTGCTCGGGCGACCAGCGACCGCAGGTGGTGGTCACCACCAACATCCTCGGCGACGTCGTCCGGCAGGTCGTGGGCGACGAGGTCCGCGTGTCGGTGCTGATGGCGCCGAACGCCGACCCGCACTCGTTCGGGCTGTCGGCCCGCCAGGCCGCCGACCTGGAGACCGCCGACCTCGTCGTGCACAACGGGCTCGGCCTGGAGGAGGGCGTCGCCCGGCAGGTCCGCAGCGCCGAGCGTGAGGGCGCCGCCACGCTGGCCGTGGGGGAGGAGGTCGACCCGCTGGCCTACGACCGTGGCGACTCCCGCGGCGACCCCGACCCGCACTTCTGGACCGACCCGGCCCGCGTCTCCGTCGCGGCCGAGCTGGTCCGCGACGCCGTCGTCGCCGAGGTCGACGGCGTCGACGTCGCCGCGGTCGAGCGCAACGCCGAGGCGTACCTGGGCGAGCTGGCCGAGCTCGACGACTGGATGACCACGCAGCTCGGGTCGGTCCCCGAGCCCGACCGCAAGCTCGTCACCAACCACCACGTGCTCGGCTACCTCGCCGACCGGTTCGGCTACGAGGTCGTCGGCGCCGTGGTGCCGAGCGGCACCACCCTCGCCAGCCCCAGCGCCTCGGACCTGGACTCCCTGGCCGGAGCGGTCCGCGCCGCGGGCGTCCGGTCGATCTTCGCCGACACCTCGCAGCCGGACCGGCTGGCCCAGGTGCTCGCCGACGAGGCGGGGCTGGGCGTGCGGGTGCTCGACCTGTACTCCGAGTCGCTGACCGCGCCCGGCGAGGGCGCCGACAGCTACGTCTCGATGATGCGCGCCAACACCACCACGATCGTGGACGGACTCACCGAGCCTCCGTCCCAGCAGTGATCCACCACTACCGACAGGAGATCCTCGTGTCACCCCTCCACCAGACCGCCGCCGCCACCGCGGTGCTCGTCCTCGCCGCCCTCACCGGTTGTGGGTCGGCCTCCGACGACGGGTCGGGCCCGACGGACGCCGCGGACGCCGCGACGTCCCCCGCGACCGCGCCGGTCGCCTACACCTACGACGGCGGCGTGCAGGTGCTCGACGGCGAGAGCCTCGAGCCGCAGGGCGACCCCATCGCCCTGGACGGCTTCAACCGGATCAACCCCGCCGGCGACGACCGTCACCTGTTCGTGTCCACCTCGGCCGGCTTCACCCTGCTCGACGCCGCCGAGGCCGCGATGACCGACACCACCTACGACGGTGCCGAGCCCGGGCACGTCGTGCGCCACGCCGGCAGGACGGTGCTGTTCACCGACGGCACCGGCGAGGTCCGCGTCCTCGACTCCGACGACCCCGCCGGCGACGCCGAGAGCATCCCGTCGCCCGAGGCGCACCACGGCGTGGCGATCGAGCTGGCCAACGGCGAGCTGGTCACGACCATCGGGAACGCCGAGAGCCGCTCGGGCGTGCGCGTGCTCGACGAGGACCGCGAGGAGATCGCCCGCAACGAGCAGTGCCCCGGCGTGCACGGCGAGGCGACCGCCGAGGACGAGACGGTCGTGGTCGGCTGCGAGGACGGCCTGCTCGTCTACCGCGACGGCGAGCTGACCAAGGTCCAGTCGCCCGACGCCTACGGGCGGATCGGCAACCAGGCCGGCTCGGACGAGTCGCCGGTCGTGCTCGGCGACTACAAGACCGACCCCGACGCCGAGCTCGAGCGTCCCACCCGCGTCTCGCTCACCGACACCAGCACCGGCGAGCTGCGTCTGCTCGACCTCGGCACCACCTACACCTTCCGGTCGCTGGGTCGTGGGCCCGACGGTGAGGGGCTGGTCCTCGGCGCGGACGGCAGGCTCCACGTCATCGACCCCGAGACCGCGGAGGTCACCGCGTCGCACCCGGTGACGGCGCCGTGGACGGAGCCGATCGACTGGCAGCAGCCCCGTCCGGCGCTGTTCGTCCGCGGTGAGGAGGCGTTCGTCACCGAGCCCGCCAGCCAGGAGCTGCACCGGTTGGACCTGACCACCGGCGAGGTCGTCGACACCGCGTCGTTGGAGCATGTGCCCAACGAGATCAGCGGCGTGGTCGCCGCCTCCTGACCACCTCGGGCCCGCGCTGCCGCCGACGCGGCGGGGCGGGCCCGTCGGGCGCTCGACCCTGGTCGGCCCGCTGCCTAGACTCCGCCGATGGAGAGCAGCGTGCCGATCCTGCCCAGCCGCGACCTGGACGAGACCCTCGCCTTCTACGAGGCCCTCGGGTTCGAGAGCCGCGGCGCCCCACCCGAGCAGTGGGGGTACGTGATCGTGGCGCGCGGCGACCTGTGGCTCCACTTCTTCTCGATGCCCGACGTCGACCCCCTGAGCACGGCCTCGAGCTGCTACCTCTACGTCGACGACGTCGACGCGCTGCACGACGCCTGGGCCCGCGTCGTCGTGCCGGACCCCGCGACCGGGAGCCGGATCACGCCCGTGGTCGCCACCGACTACCGGATGCGGGAGTTCGGGGTCGTCGACCGCAGCGGCAACCTGCTGCGGGTCGGTGCCGAGGTGGCGACGGGCGCCGAGGCGTAGCCGCTCAGACCTCCGCGCCGCGACGGACGTCGGACGGCGTGGTGTCCCACCAGCGCCGGCAGCACCGGGTGAGCGCGGACTGCTCGGAAAGTCCGAGGAGACCGGCCACCTGCGACAGCGGCACGTCGGTGGTGGTGAGGTAGCGCCGGGCGGCCTGACGGCGCACGTCGTCGAGGATCTCGGCGAACGACGTGCCCTCGGCCGCGAGCCGCCGCTGCAACGTCCGCGGGTGGACGGCGAGCAACGCCGCGACGGCGCCGACGTCGGGCGGGGTGGTGCCGAGCGTCTGCTGGACGGCCTGACGCACCTGCGGCGCGACGCCGGTGTCGTCGGGGGAGGCGTGCTCGGCCAGGAAGCCGAGTGCCATCTGCCGGATCACCTCGTCGCTGCCGGCGAGGGGCCGGTCGCCGAGGCTGCTCGGCAGTCGCAGCAGCGCGGCCGGGCGACGGGTGCGCACCCGGGCGCCGAAGAACTCCTCGTAGACCTCGATCGGTGCCAGCGGCTCGTGGGGCAGGTCGACCGTGCGCAGGCCGTAGGACCCGCCCACCAGCAGCCCGATCGCGCGGTGCAGGAAGCCGAGCCCGAGGTCGGTGCCCTGCACCGGCGCCTGCAGACCGGGCGGCAGCCCGTACCGCAGGGCCGAGACGCCGCGGACGCCGTCGGGGTCGGGCTCCTCGGTGACGCTGAGCGACGGCGCGTGCACGAACAGGTAGCGCGACGTGCACTCCATCGCGCCCGAGACGGTGGGGGAGTTCTGGATGGCGAGCGCCAGGGGGCCGAGCATGCTGAGGTCCTGGCGGCTCGCCACGAGCAGGCCGAGGTCGGGGCGGTCCAGCGTCCGCGCCGCGACCTCGAGCACCTCGGCCATCGCGGCCTCGGGCACCAGCAGGTCGTCCGCGTCCAGGGCGGCGGGGTCGAGCCCGGCGCGGCGCGCCATCGCGTCGGCGTCGCCACCGAGCTCGGTGACCACCTGGCGGAACCCGCGGATGCCGGCGGAGCGGATGACGGACATGTCGCCCAGGGTCAAACAACTGTCGTGCAGAGTCAAGCGCTCCGTCGGGGGAAGCGACCAGGATGGATACATGTCCAGCACTCCCACGACCAGCACCCACCTGCCCGACCACGTCGACGTCGTGGTCGTCGGAGCCGGCCTCTCCGGCGTCGGCGCGGGCTACCGCCTGCAGACCGAGGTGCCGGACCGGAGCTACCTGATCCTGGAGTCGCGCGACGCGATGGGCGGCACCTGGGACCTGTTCCGGTACCCCGGCGTCCGGTCCGACTCGGACATGTTCACCCTGGGCTACCCGTTCAAGCCGTGGCGCGAGGCCAAGTCGATCGCCGACGGCGCCTCGATCCTGGGCTACATCGAGGAGACCGCCGCCGAGTTCGGCATCGACGAGAAGATCCGCTACGGCACCAAGGTGCTCGCCGCGGACTGGTCGAGCGACGACGCGCTGTGGACCCTGACGCTCGAGCGCCGGACGGCCGCCGGCACCGAGCAGGTGACGATGACCACCGGGTTCGTGTACTCGTGCGCCGGCTACTACGACTACGACGAGACGTACGCGCCCACGTTCCCCGGCATCGACGACTTCGCTGGCGAGGTCGTGCACCCCCAGTTCTGGCCGGAGGACCTCGACTACGCCGGCAAGAAGGTCGTCGTCATCGGCAGCGGCGCCACCGCCGTCACCCTGGTGCCGTCGATGGCGCCCCAGGCCGCGCACGTGACGATGCTGCAGCGCAGCCCCACCTGGATCAGCGCCGTGCCCGGTCGTGACAAGAAGGCCGACAAGCTGCGCGAGCTGTTGCCCGCCGACCTCGCGCACCAGGTCATCCGGGCCAAGAACATCGTGTTCGGCACCGCGTTCTACGAGTTCTGCCGGCGTCGTCCGCAGCAGGCGCGCAAGCTGCTGCTCGGCCTGACCACCAAGATCCTCAAGGATCCCGAGGTGGTCGCCGAGCACTTCACGCCGTCGTACGACCCGTGGGACCAGCGCCTGTGCGCGGTGCCCAACGCCGACCTGTTCAAGGCGATGAAGGCCGGCGACGCGAGCGTCGTCACCGACACCATCGACACCTTCGTGCCCGAGGGCATCAGGCTCAGCTCGGGCGAGGTGCTCGAGGCCGACGTCGTGGTGACCGCCACGGGCCTGCAGCTGCTGGCCTTCGGCGGCATCAAGCCGCAGGTGGACGGCGAGACGGTCAAACTGGACGAGCAGTTCGTCTGGCAGGGCGCGATGATGACCGGCGTCCCGAACTTCGCTGTCTGCATCGGCTACACCAACGCGTCGTGGACGCTGCGCGCCGACCTGTCGTCGCGGCTGGTCTGCAAGGTGCTCGGCTGGATGGACGCCCACGACTACGCCGCGGTGGAGCCCGTGCCCGACCGGGAGCTGCAGGAGCGTCCGCTGCTCGACCTCGCCGCCGGATACGTCCAGCGCTCGATCTCGGCGTTCCCGCGCCAGGGCGACAGCGGGCCGTGGCGCGTGCGCCAGAGCTACCTGGTCGACGCCGCCACGACGATGCGCACCAACCTCGCCAAGACCCTCAGGGCGACGCCCCGCTCTGCCACCCGTCAGGCCGCCGACCGCGACCTGCTCGCCGGCTGACCCGCCCCTTCCCCAGGAGACCCGACATGACGACGATGCGCGCGCAGCGCCTGGACACCGCGACCCTGACCTTCGAGGTGACCGACGTGCCGGTGCCCTCGCCCGGCCCGGGAGAGGTGCTGGTCGAGGTGGCGTTCTGCGGCATCTGCCACTCCGACGTGAGCCTGATCGACGGCACCTTCCCGGCGATGGGGCCGCAGGTGATCACGCAGGGCCACGAGGCGTCCGGCACGATCGCCGAGCTGGGGGAGGGCGTGACCGGCTGGCAGGTCGGCGACCGCGTCGTCCCGGCCGCCGGGCGTCCGTGCATGGCGTGCGGCTCGTGCCGTCGCGGTGACTTCTCGGGCTGCACGAACCTGCAGCTGATGGCGTTCGCGTACGACGGCGCGTGGGCCGAGTACACCGTCGCGCAGGCCGGCGGGCTGACCAAGGTGCCCGACAACGTCTCGATGGAGCAGGCCGCGATCCTGGCCGACGCGGTGTCGACGCCCTACGGCGCCGTCGTGCACACCGCCGACCTCCGCGTCGGTGAGGCCGTCGGCGTCTGGGGTGCCGGCGGCGTGGGGACGCACGTCGTCCAGCTGGCCCGCCTGGTCGGCGCGAGCCCCATCGTCGTGATGGACCTCGACGAGGACGTGCGCGCCCGCAGCCTCGAGCTGGGTGCCGACCTCGCGCTCGACTCCCGCGACCCCGAGCTGCAGAAGAAGATCTTCGAGATCACCGAGGGGCGCATGCTCGACGTCGCGTTCGACGCCGTCGGCATCACCGCGACCTTCGAGCAGGCGCTGGAGATGCTCGGCAACAGGGGGCGCCTGGTGGGCGTGGGCATGAGCGCGCAGGAGGTGTCGCTCGGCTCGACGATGCTTTTCAACCTGACCCGCAAGCAGGTGCGGGGCCACCTCGGCTACGACGTCGCCGACATCGCGACGCTCGCCCGCCTCGTCTCCACCGGCCGCCTCGACCTGTCGCGCTCGATCTCCGAGGTGATCGCGCTGGAGGACGTCGCCGAGGGCGTCCGCAAGCTCCAGGAGCGCGAGGGCAGCCCCGTCCGCATCCTCGTCGACCCCCGCCGCAAGCCCGCCTGACCCGCGAGTTGTCGGTGCGTGGTGATGCCAGGGCATCACCACGCACCGACAGGTCGGCGGGACCGGGGCGTCAGGAGACGTCGCGACGGCGCACGAGCAGCAGGCTGACGAGCGGGAACACCACCACGTACGCGGCCAGCGTCCACAGCGCGCGCTCGCCCGACAGCGTGTCGACGACGCCCGGCGTGCCTGCGTCGGCCCCGGTGACGGCGCCGACGAGCGAGCCCGCAGCCGTGCCGGGCAGGAAGTGCGTCAGCGTCTCGACGGCACCGAGCAGCGCGCCGACGCCGCGCAGCAGGTTCTCGATGGCGAGCGCCCAGACCAGCCCGAGACCCGTCGACAGTGCCGGGCTGCGCGACACGGTGCCGAGGAAGAACCCGGTCAGCGCCCACATGCCCATCACCAGCAGGCCGGTGCCGAACGCCTGGCCGAGGTCGGACGCCGCCGGCAGCGCGGCCGAGCCCGACTCGACGCCGGCGATGGCGTACGCGATGCCGAGGTCGAGCAGCAGGCTGACGACCATCAGGCCGGTGACCAGCGCGAGGAGCGCCAGCAGGGAGCCGACCAGCGCCGACGTGCGCGACGGTCCCTGCGTCAGGACGGTCTTCCAGGTGCCCCATCCGTAGCCGCTGCCCGCGACCAGTGCGCCGAGCACCACCATCAGCGCGCCGCCGAACAGGGGAGTGCCCTGGATCAGCGCGGACGGGACGGCGGCGGGCAGCACGTCGGCCAGGGGCGCGGCGCCGTCCTCGGGCCCGATGCCGCCGCCGTTCAGGTACGACAGGTACGGGAACAGGTAGCCGAACAGCACGCTCAGCACGAGCCAGGCGCCGAGGGTGATCCAGGCGGCAGGCCAGCGCACGAGGCGCGACAGGTCGGCGCGGGCGCTGCGGACGAGGTCGCTCGCACCGGACGACGGACGCCGCTCGGCGTGCGCCCGCGGGTCGTCGGTGGCGGTGGTCAGGGTCGTGGTCATGCTGCTGCCTCCTGGTCGTGGGCGGCCCGCGGGCCGGTCATCTCGAAGAACACGTCCTCCAGCGAGCGCTCGACGAGCCTCACCTCGTGGACGGCGACGCCCGCGGCCACCAGCTCGGCCACCAGGCGCGGCGCCTGGTCGTCGCCGACGTCGAGGAGCACCTCGTCGCCGTCGAGGTGCACGCCGTCCTCGCCGGCGACGCGCATCGCGACGGCGAGGACGTCGGCGGTCGGGGCGCCGCGGACGCTCAGCCGGGCCGACCCGCGCAGCTCGGCGACGGTCGACTCGCTCAGCAGGTGCCCCTCGCCGACGACGCCCACGCGGTGGCAGATCTCCTGCACCTCCACGAGCTGGTGGCTCGACAGGATCACGGTGCGTCCCTCGGCGGCGAGGTCGGCGACGAGCGTCCGCATGTCCTGGACGCCGGCGGGATCGAGGCCGTTGCTGGGCTCGTCGAGCACCACCAGGTCCGGATCGCCCATCAGGGCCGACGCGACGCCGAGGCGCTGCTTCATGCCCAGGGAGTACGACCGGAACCGGTCGCGCCCGCGTCCGCCGAGGTCGACGC
Source organism: Solicola agrisoli (assembly GCF_049059935.1). NCBI lineage: Bacteria > Bacillati > Actinomycetota > Actinomycetes > Propionibacteriales > Nocardioidaceae > Solicola > Solicola agrisoli. The sequence goes on from NZ_JBMGQR010000031.1 coordinate 41,900, forward strand.
GGTCGAGCGCCTGGTCGACGTCGCGGTCGGCCAGGCCCCGGTAGCGCGCCATCACCCGCAGGTTCTCGCGGCCGGTGAGGTAGGGGAAGAACCCGGGGCCCTCGACCAGGGCGCCGACGCGGGCGTTGACCTCCGGCGTCCCGGCCGGCATGCCCAGCACCCGGGCGTGCCCGGACGTGGGGCGCACCAGCCCGAGCACCATCCGCAGGGTGGTGGTCTTGCCGGCGCCGTTGGGCCCGAGGAACCCGTACACCTCGCCCCGGCGCACGGTCATGCTGACGGCGTCCACGGCGACGCGGTCGCCGTAGTGCTTGGTGAGGCGGTCTGTCTCGATCACGTGCTCGGTCATGGGGACGAGCCTCGCGGACGGCGGGCGCCGCGTCGTCCGTCGCGGGGAGGCCCCGGTGTACGCAGATCCGCGTAGGCGCGGGCCGCTCGCGGGAGTACGCCGCGACGGTCGGGAGCGCCTAGCCTGCGGGCATGACGCAGACCTCGGCGACCGCACGGCTGTCGGCCGTGCCGCTGTGGGTCGTGCCGCTCCTGGTGCTGCTCGTGGGCGGGAGTGTCGCGACGAACGTCCGCGAGGGGTCGATGCTCGCGACGACCGCGCCGCTCCTGCTGGCCGTGGTGTGCGTGTGCGCGGCCCCCTGGCGACCGGACGCCGCGCTGCTGGGCAGCGGTGCGGCGATCGCCGCGTACTTCGCCGTCGGGGGAGCGGACGGGCCGGTCTACCTCACCGTGCCCGTCGTGGCGCTAATCGCGTCCTCGCAGCGCCCCACCCGACGGGCGGCCGTCCTCGCGGCCGTGGCCGTGGTCCTGATGTGGGCGGGGCTGCTGACCCGGCTGCTGACCTCCGACCAGTCGCTCGAGGGCACCGTCTGGCCGATGACGGGCCTGCTCGCCCTGACGGCCGCGGCCGTCGCCGTCGGCGCGATGCTGCGGGAGCGGCGGGCGTCCCACGCCGAGCAGACGCGCCGGGCCGCGGCCGAGGAGCAGCTGCGGATGGCCCAGGACCTGCACGACGGCGTCGGGCACGGGCTCGCCGTCGTCGCGATGCAGGCGGGGGTGGCGCTGCACGTTCTCGATCGCGACCCCGCCCAGGTGCGGGCCTCGCTCGAGGCGATCCGCGACACCAGCCGGCAGTCGCTCGAGGAGCTGCGCGGGCAGCTCGTCCGCCTGGGCGCGGGGCCGGACGCCACCCCCGCCGGCCCCCGTCGGGGTCTCGACGACGTGCCGCAGCTGCTCGACCGGGTGCGCTCCGGCGGGCTCGACGTGACCTTCCGCGGCGCGGACGCGACGGTGCCGCACGACGTCGGCGCTGCCGCCTACCTCGTCGTCCAGGAGTCGCTCACCAACGTGCTGCGGCACGCCGCGGCGTCGCGTGCCGAGGTCCGTCTGGACGTGGCCGACGGGGTGCTGCTCGTGTCGGTCATCGACGACGGACGGGGCGGCGCGAGCGCCGACTCGGGCCTCGGCATGGGCCTGCCGGGCATGCGCGCCCGCGTCGAGGCCCTGGGCGGCACGGTCTCGGCCGGGCGCCGGGCGGGCGGGTTCGCCGTCCGCGCCGAGCTGCCCGTCGGCGGTGCCGCATGATCCGGGTCGCGGTGGTGGACGACCAGTCCGTCGTGCGGATGGGCCTGGCGGCCCTGATCGGCGGCGAGGACGACCTGCAGCTCGTCGGCGAGGCCGGTGACGGCGACGCGGGGCTGGCGCTCGTCCGCGCGCAGCGACCCGACGTCGTGCTCTGCGACATCCGGATGCCCGGCACCGACGGCCTCGCCATGCTGCGAACCGTCGCGGAGGACGAGTCGCTCGCGTCGGTCCGGGTGGTGATGCTGACGACGTTCGAGCTCGACGAGTACGTGTTCGAGGCGCTGCGCGCGGGTGCGAGCGGCTTCCTGCTCAAGGACGCCGAGCCCACCAGCCTGCTCGACGCCGTCCGACAGGTGGCCGCGGGCGGCTCCCTGCTCGCGCCGTCGGTGACGCGCCGGATGATCGAGGAGCTGGGCGGACGTCGCCCGTCCCGTCCGCACCCGCGGATCGGCGACCTCACCGACCGCGAGCGCGAGCTGGCCGCGTGGGTCGCGACGGGCCGCTCGAACGCCGAGATCGCCGAGGCCCTCGTCCTCAGCCCGGACACCGTCCGCACCCACGTCAGCCGCGCGATGGTCAAGCTCCAGGCCCGCGACCGTGCGCAGCTCGTGGTGTTCGCCCTGCAGTCGGGCCTCGACGCCGACCGCCGCCGCCCCGACCGATGAGTCGTCGGTGCCTCAGGGGCCTATAGCCCCCGAGGCACCGACAACTCCAGGGAGTCGGGAGTTAGGGCCGGGTGCCGACCACCGGGTTGAGGTCGGACGCCGCGAGGCCGCCGGGCTCGACGCCGGGCAGGAACTCGCGCCACGTCCCGCTGATCAGGGTGGGCTGCGCGATGACGTGCGCGCCGTCGGCGTAGTACGTCGTGGCCAGCGCCCGGCGGGGCTGCGTCGTCTGGTTCGGGCCGGCGGTGTGGAAGCACAGCGCGGAGTGGAACGACACCTCGCCCACGGCGAACGGCGAGGACTCGACGGAGACGCCCCGCTCGGCGAGCCGCTCGGCGACGGCGGTGTCGTACGTGGTGCCCACCTTGTCGAACTCCAGGTCGGCCAGCTCGTCGCGCACGTCGCGGCCGCGGGCGAACGACAGCGGCCCCATGCGTCCGGGGATCGCCGACATCGGCATCCACGCGGTGACGGCCTGCACGGTGTCGAGCGGGAAGTGCTCGGCGTCGTGGTGCCACGGGGTGCGGCCGCAGCCGGACTCCTTGGACAGCGCGTTGTCGTGGTAGATCCGCACGCCCGCCTCGCCGAGCAGCCCGGCGGCCAGGCCGCCCAGGCGCGGTGACAGCGCGACGCTGCGCATGAGGTCGTCGTGCAGCCACATCTGCTCGAGCGCGG